>NZ_PTFE01000013.1:0-106191 GCF_002936975.1 Bradyrhizobium sp. AC87j1 | reverse complement strand
CGTGCAACTGTTCAGGTTGGTAATGGAACGGGCGGGAGACCGAGCCGGCTCACGGCGTCAAGCGCCAAGGACCCAACGGCTTCCCGCCCAACCCCATCCTGACAGACTTCCAAGACACAGGGACCCAGAAGGCGGCACGCGACGCAGCGAGTTGGGCCGCGGCTCGGCAGCGCGTCGCTGAAGGGCGCTGCGCTGCGTCCGGGGCACGAGAGCGCGTTCCCCGCCCCCTTGAAGTCACTGCTGCAATGCACGATCTTGGGCAACGATGGCATCATCCGAAATCACGCTCGAGGCCGTACCTTCGATTGGCGAGGTATCCCCGGAGGACTGGGACGCCTGTGCCAATCCCGGCAAATGCAGCGGGCTTGGCACGGGAACCTCATCCCGACTTCCAGGCGATTCCCTCGGCCTCTCAAAACCTGCCTATAACCCGTTCGTCTCACACGCCTTTCTCTCGGCCGTTGAGAAATCGGGTTCGGCGACAATCCGCACCGGCTGGGGACCGCGGCATCTCGTGGCCAAGGTCGACGGCCGCGTCGCCGGTGTCGTGCCCTGCTATCTGAAATCGCATTCGCAGGGCGAGTACGTCTTCGACCGCGGCTGGGCGGACGCCTATGAGCGCGCCGGCGGGCGCTACTATCCGAAGCTCCAGGTCTCGGTTCCCTTCACCCCTGCCACAGGCCCGCGGCTACTGGTCCGCGACGGCGTCGATCACGAGCGCATCATGGACGCACTGGCGAGCGGGCTGGTGGCGCTGTGCGGCGTCAGCAAGGCCTCCTCGGTGCATGTCACCTTCGCGCGCGAGGCGGAATGGAAGCTGCTCGCCGAGCACGGCTTCCTGCAGCGCACCGACCAGCAGTTCCATTGGCACAATGAGGGCTTTGCGAACTTCGACGATTTCCTCAGTACCCTGAACTCGCGCCACCGCAAATCGATCAAGCGCGAGCGGCGCGATGCGCTGCCCGCCGGCATCACCATCCACTGGCTGACGGGCAAGGACATCACCGAGGATGCCTGGGACGCCTTCTTCGCATTCTACATGGAGACCGGCTCGCGCAAATGGGGCCGTCCCTATCTGACGCGCGAGTTCTTCTCGCTGATCGGCGAGACCATGAGCGAGGACGTGCTGTTGGTGATGGTCCGCCGCAACAATCGCTGGATTGCGGGCGCGATCAACTTCATCGGCTCGGACACGCTGTTCGGCCGCAACTGGGGCGCGGTCGAGCATCATCCGTTCCTGCATTTCGAGGTCTGCTATTACCAGGCGATCGACTTCGCCATCAAACGCGGCCTCACGCATGTCGAGGCCGGCGCGCAAGGCGAGCACAAGATCGCGCGCGGCTACCTGCCACGCACCACCCATTCCGCGCACTTCATCGCCGATCCCGGCCTGCGCCGCGCGATCGATGATTACCTCAAGCGCGAGCGCGCCTATGTCGCCGAGGCCGGACGGGAGCTTGCCGAGCTCGGCCCGTTCCGGAAAGGCGCCGACGAGGCGCCTTGACGGTTTGCCGCGGCTGGTGACAGTAAGCGCAAAATCTCTAGGGAGCCGTCATGACCGCCTACGACACCAACAACATCTTCGCGAAGATCCTGCGCAGCGAGCTGCCCTGCTCCAAGGTCTACGAGGACGAGCACGTCTTCGCGTTCCTCGACATCATGCCGCGCGTGCCTGGCCACACGCTGGTGATCCCGAAGTCCCCTGCCCGCAACATCCTCGACATCAAACCCGACGATTACGCCCATGTCGCCCGTGGCGCGCACAAGATCGCAGCCGCCGCAATGAAGGCCTTCAAGGCCGACGGCATCACCATCCAGCAGTTCAACGAGCCCGCCGGCGGACAAGTGGTGTTTCACCTGCATATGCACGTGATGCCGCGCCACGACGGCGTGGCGATGCTGCCGCCCGCCAGCCGCAAGGAAGAGGCCAAGGTGCTGGAAGAGCATGCGGCGAAGCTGATCGCGGCGCTGAAGAGCTGATTGTCATTCCGGGGCGTGTCCCCTTGGTGCGAGCCCGGAATCCATTTCACCACCGACTCTGACGCCTGATGGATTCCGGGCTCGCGCCTTCGGCGCGCCCCGGAATGACAGATTACTCCGTCTCGAAATCCCCTGGCTGGGGCGCCGCCAATGGCGTGAACTCGCACCGATCTGGCTTGATGTCGATCAGCGGCGTGTTGTCGAGGCAATCGAGGCCGCGCACCAGGATCGCATTACCCTCGATGCCGACCAGCTTCACGATCGACGTGCCGATCGGATTGGGACGCACCGGCGAGCGCAGCGAGAAGGTGCCGCGGGTCTTCTCGTTGTTCTTCGGGCTCTGCAGGATGATGTCGCGGCGCGATTGGTCGAGCCAGTAAAGCACTTCGAGATTGCTGTAGAAATCAACGCCCTTGATGGCCGGCACGAACGGCTCGAAGATCTCGAGCCGGCAGATCGGGCCATCCTGACGTCCCTGCCGCGGTGTCTCCATCCGCGAGGTCCAGGGCGTGCGGATGCGGCCGATGAAGACCAGGCCGGCATCCTGCGCGGGCGGCAGGTCGATGGCGACCTCGCCCTCACGGAGCTCGTTTTTGCGAACCATATTTCCAGTTCCTTGCTGTCGGGCAGCGTTTTAGCCCAACCACCAGGTGCCGGCCAGCATGAAGACTTCGCCGGTCACGACGCCCGCAAAGATCGAGCGGCGGGTCAGCAGGAACACGACGAGGCCGGCGGCCACCGCGCCGTAGCGCAAGGTATCAGGCACGCTGGCGAGCGCGCCCGGCGGCTCGACCACGATCTGCGCGATGACACCGGCGAGGATCGCGGTCGCGACCGCCCGCACCCAGACCAGCAGCTCGGAGCCTTCGTCGATGCCGCCGCCGAACCACAGGCCCAGCATGCGCCAGATCTGGTTGGGAACGACGCCGGCGACGAACAGCACCGCCAGCGCATGCCAGTCGCCGATGGCCTGCGCAAAACTCATGCGCGCACCTCGCGCCACCAATGCACGCCATAGGCGATCGTGCCGGCCACCACCCCGCTGACCAGGATATCGACGCCGGAGTTCATCTTCGCGGCCAGCGGATACAGCAAGATGCCCAGCACCAGCGCGACGACGTCGGCGACCTCGCGGCTGTTGCGCGCAGTCGAGAACAGGAAGGACAGCGGCGTCAGCAGCAGGATCGCCGCTCCGAGCGTTTGCGTCAGGTTGGCGGCGAGGAAATAGCCCACCGTGTTGGCGACCAGGCACACCGAGACGAGGCCACAGCCGAGCCCGTGAACGAAGGCGATGCGCCGCTCACGCGGCACCTGCGGCAGGAAACGGTGGCACTCGACCCACAGCGTCACCGCGGTGAGATGCGCGGCAAAGACCAGCTCACGCCGTTTGGTCATCGGCGTGCGCATCAGCGGCAGCACCGAGACCACCATCGGGAACAGCCTGATGGCGCTGACGGTGACTGCAATCGCCGACTGGATGACGGTGGCGCCGGAGCCGAGTGTGGTGATCAGGATGATCTGTGCCGGCCCTGCCCACACGAACAGCGTCGAGGCGAGCGCCCAGACCAGGCTGAAATGGGTGTCATGAGCCAGCGCGCCGATGCCGAGATAGGTCACGAACAGCACGATGGTGAGGATCGTCTGCGTGATCGAGCGCAGCCCCCAGCCGAAGGCACGCCAGGGACTATTCCATTGCGGTGAATCGAGCGGAGGAAGCGCCACGGAGTTTTGGCCGGGTTGCGGAATCGTGCCCGCATAACGGGTGACGCGGCGGCTCGCGTCAAGGAAACACGTGGCGGGGCTGGCATGCGCGCCGACGAGGCCCCCTACCCGCTCACACCCCTGTTCTTCAGCACGAAGCACGCGCCGCCTGCCTTCCTGATCCGGTTACAGAGATCATCCGCCTCGCTGCGCGTGTCGGCGCCGATGCGTACCTGGTAGAACGCGCGGGTGCCGCGGCTGCGCATCACCGATGACAGCAGGCTCGGATCACGCTCGCCGATCGCGGCACCGAGCCGCGTGGCGGCGCGGGAGTACATCGCCAGCGCCCTGTTACGGTCGAAGCCGGCGGCGAGCTGCACGCCCCAGGCCTTTGCCGCCGCAAGCTCGACATGCTGCTCGAGCTCGGCGACGAAAGCATTCGGCGCGCGCTTCAGCAGCGCCATCAGGTCGCGACAGCTCGTCGGCGGCGCGCTCGGCGGGCCCTTGCCGGTCGCTCCTGCCTTGGCCCAGGCATCGACGCTCGTGCCGGTGATAGC
This sequence comes from Bradyrhizobium sp. AC87j1, assembly GCF_002936975.1. Lineage (NCBI taxonomy): Bacteria > Pseudomonadati > Pseudomonadota > Alphaproteobacteria > Hyphomicrobiales > Nitrobacteraceae > Bradyrhizobium > Bradyrhizobium sp. AC87j1. Next base: position 101,953 of record NZ_PTFE01000013.1, on the reverse strand, counting down.
CAAGACATAGTTGCGGGTCTGCTCCGGCATGCCGCCGGTGCCGGCGAGCCATTCCTGCACGCGCCGCGGACCTGCGTTGTAGGCAGCGGCCGCAAGGCCGAGATTGCCGAACTGATTGCGCAGCTCGTTGAGGAATTCCGCCGACTTCGGCAATGCCTGCACCGGGTTGAACGGATTGAGCAGCCCGCGCTCGCTTGCGGTGCCCGGCATGAACTGCGCGATCCCCTGAGCGTGCTCGCCACTGCGTGTGGTGGGGCCTACCGCATCGGCCTGGAAGCGGCTTTCCTGCCAGATCACCCGGGCGAAAAATTCCAGCGGGAGATTGGCATCGCGCGCGGCGGCCTCGATGATCAGGCAGATCGACTCCCGCGTGTCACTCTCGCGCGCCGAATCGGGCGATGGCGACGGTTTTGCGGGGGCTTCGGGGCCGAGCTGCGTGGGAGGAACCGGTGCGTCCTCGGCCAGCGCCGATGTGCAGACGAACGCTGCCACGAGCAACTGCCAGATCAGCTTCTGGACCCCACCAAGCTGCATTTCGCTCCAAGCCCTTGAACTCGGGCCCCAAGCCAACTAGCAACGGCCGGAATAATCAACGCTGAGCTCGGCCAAAATGCGGACAATCTATTTTGATCTCGACGGCACACTCACCGATCCAAAGCCCGGGATCACCGGTTCGATCCAGTATGCCCTGAAAAAACTCGACCAGCCGGTCCCGAGCCAGGACGAGCTGACCTGGTGCATTGGGCCGCCGCTGCATGCCAGCCTGAAGAGGCTCGTCGGAACCGACGAACTTGCTGACCGGGCGCTGCTACTCTACCGCGAGCGGTTTTCCGAGGTCGGCCTGTTCGAGAATGCGCTCTATCAGGGCATCCACGACACGCTCGCCGCGGTGGCCGCAACGACGCCGCGCATGTTCGTGGCGACCAGCAAGCCCGCGGTCTACGCTACCCGCATCGTCGATCATTTCGGCCTGAAGCCGTACTTCGAGCGCGTGTTCGGCTCCGAGCTCGACGGCACCCGCGTCGACAAGCGCGATCTGCTGCGCTACGCGCTCGACGAGACCAAGGTCGATGCCGGCAGCGCAATCATGATCGGCGACCGCAGCCACGATGTGATCGGCGCCCGCACCAACGGCATGACCGCGATCGGCGTGCTCTATGGCTATGGCAGCGAGACCGAGCTCAGGGACGCCGGCGCGCATCACATCTGCGCCGCGCATCCCGAGCTGCTTGGTCATTGCGTGGGCTAGGCGCTGACGGCCTCCACCGCCGTCAACATGCCGGTCTTGGGATGGCAGTTCAGATATTCGAAGAACTGCTCGTCCGCAGCTGCCACCGTGACCTCGTGATAGAGCCGCAGCTTGGCTGACGGGCCGAGCGTCGACAGATACTTCATCGCGGCACCAAAGATCCGGACATGGGTCGGATGCGACTCCGCCCAGCGTTCGAGCGCCGCCAGACTCTTCCACCAGCTCTGGCCGTAGGACTTTTCGCTCACGCTGCCATCGGCCTGGAGCACCTGCATGTAGCGGTTGGCATAGCAGCCGATCGCAAGACCCTCGTCGCGCAGGAAATCCATGCCTTCGCGCAACACCGGCTCGACGTCGCCGAGATAGAGCTTTCGCTCGGATGCCTCGGTATCGCTCCAGTCGTGCCCGGAACGGATCAGGCAGAGATTATCGTGCGCCCTCACGCGTCGCCGCGCGCCGTCGCGGACCAGTTCCGGCGCGCCGCCGGGCGTCATCGCGTCGGTTTGCGACAGCGGGATACGGTCGCGCATGCCGCCCCAATAAGCGTGCTCCTGCACCTCGCCGCTCATGCCGCCGGCGATGGCCGCGACACCTTCGGTCCGATCGGGCGAGGAGAACAGCGTCTCGTGTCGCGCCACAATGGGACGCAGCACCTCGATGAAGGTGCCGACGCCCTCGCGCTGTCTCCCGGTCCATGCCGCGCGTGCCGGTTCGAGCCAGGCGTCGAAGCGTACAATGTCGTCCCAATAGGCGACCGAGACGATGGTCTCATAGCCGGCCTGGTCGATATAGCGCGCGCGATCCCAATGCAAAGGCCCGCTTTCGGCCGAAAAACGCTCCGCGATCTCAAGGAACGCCTCCGTTGCGGCCGCCGGCGCCGCGCCACGAAACTGCACGCCGAAATAAGCCATCACGACGCGGCTCACGCCGGGCCTGTAGCGCGCCACGAACGACGGATATGGCGGCTGGTAATCATCAGGCACGCGCTTGTGGCGCGTGCGCTGAGTCTCGAGATGCTGAGGAATTGCAGATTCCATGATCGTACCCTCCCCTCGATCTCGGTGATCAGCTCGCCGCCGCGGCAATGTCGGCGGGCTCGACGGTGTCCACCGGCAACGCAAATTGCTCGACGCGTTGGTACCGCTTCTTGTTGAGCAGCAGCCGCGTCACGTCGGGCCGCGAATAATGCCCGGCCGGATCTGCCGCGTTCTTGGCAACACCGATGGCGCCGAGATCGATCTCGGCGATCAATAGCCCCTCCTGATCCGGCGCGAGCTTCTCGCCGATCTGGCTGCCGTCGGGACCGTAGATCGCGGCAAAGCCGCCGCCGGCATGCAGCAGCGCGTGCTTGTCCGGCCGGTCACAGAGCTCATCGATCATCGCTTGCGAGACCGTCGCGCAAGGCGCCAGCACGAAGCAGGAGCCCTCCACCGCATAGACACGCGAGGCGGCGTTGTTGACCTCGGCGCCAAGCGCCGGCGCGAAGGGATCGTAGAGCGAGAAGCTCGGCCAGGCCGCGACGTGCACCTGCTCGTTCTGGGCGTACATCGCGTATTTGGACAGCGGCTGGAGATGCTCCCAGCAGCACAGCGCGCCGAGACGGCCGATGTCGGCCCTCGCATGCACGGCGAGATCGCTGCCGTCGCCCTCGCCGTAGACGGTACGCTCGGCATGGGTCGGCCGCAGCTTGCGGCGCTTGGCGATGGTCTCGCCATCGGGCCCGATCAGCCATTGCGCCAGATAGAGACTGCCGCCGTCGCGTTCGGACAGGCCGATCACGGCGGTGAGCCTGGCTTTCCGCACTTCGTCGCGCAGCCGCTCGGCCTGCGGGCTGTCATAGGACAGCGAATTGTCGAAATAGCGCTGCACGAAGCCGCGGCCGATCGCCCAGGCCGGCGAGTCCATCCAGATGTGCCAGGGGTAGCCGGGGATGAAGGCCTCGGGAAAGGCGATCAGCCTGGCGCCCTTTTCCGCGGCCTCCCTGATCAGCGCGATCGACTTGTCGATCGAGGCGTCGAGATCGAGCCAGGCCGGCGCCGCCTGCACCACCGCCACCTTGTATTTCGGATGTTCGATGCCCATTGCCGCCTCCATTGCCGGTTGATCGGAAGCCATCTCCGATGCAGTCTATTGGGCCAAAGCGGGCAACCGGCCGCTCGACCGCGGCGGAACAAAAACTCGACCGGCCGGGATTTCGGCCCGGTACGGGATTTGCCTCGGATCGGCTTGGATCTGCGCCAACATGCGATTTCGCTGGATGTGAAAGGGAGGCCTGCCGATGCCAATCCAGTTCACGACGGACGGCAGCCCGGGCTACCGGCGGCTCGCCCTCTGGCAGGACATCGTCTGCGACGTCTTCGTCGGGCTCGACTGCAAGTCCGATCTCGGCAGCGCCTTTCGCGGCTCGGTGACGCAAGCCGCGCTCGGCAAGGCGGTGTGCTCCGAGGTCTGCTCCGATCGCCAGCATGTGTTCCGCACGCCCTCCCGCATCGCGCGCTCGGATCAGGATTTCGTCCTGGTGGCGCTCGGTCATCGGGGCGACGGCGGCGTGGTGCAGGACGGCCGCGAGACCGTGGTTCATCCCGGCGAATTCGCGCTCTACGACACCACCCGCCCCTATGAGCTGAAGTTCAACGACGCTTTCACGCAGACCATCTTCAAGGTACCGCGCGAAATGTTGCAGCGCCGGCTCGGCGGCACGGAGACGCTGACCGCGATGTCGTTCGGCACTGAGGCACCGCTCGAGCGGCTCGCCTATGATTTCATCTTCCGGCTTTGCCAGAGCGCCGACCGGCTCGCCCCTGGCAACGCCGCTGTTCTGTCGGAACAGGCCGTCGATCTGCTCGCGATGGCGCTGAGCGAGGGGCTCGGCAAGACGTCGCTGCCATCCTCGACCCACCGCTCCGCGCTGATCTACCGGCTCAAGGCGCACGTCCGCGCGCACCTCGCCGACCCCGACCTTTCATTGTCGGAGACCGCGGCCGCGCTCGGCATTTCGCCGCGCTACGTGAACGACCTTCTCGCCGACGAGGAGACCTCGTTCCAGCGTTACGTCCTCGCCGAGCGCCTTGCGCAGTGCCGGCGCGACCTCGTCTCGCCCATGCTCGTCCATCGCCACATCAGCGAGATCGCCTTCGCCTGGGGTTTCAACGACCTCTCGCATTTCGGCCGGGTCTTCCGCGAGCACTTCGGGATGTCGCCGCGCGATTTCAGGCAGAGCCAGCTGCGGCACTGAGCAGCCATCTTCGTAAGCCTTCGTCCTGGCCGAAGGCAACGCTCGCCAATTCCAGATTGTCTTGCGTTGCGGCGTGGATCAGGCTGCCACGCATGAGGACTCAGGCCACGATAAGCGGAACGGAGCTGTTGCTGAGCGTCATCGCGATCCGTCTCGCCGTGCTGGTCGTGGTGGGATGGGGTTTGACTCTCCTGCCGCAGCAGACGCGCAATCGTGAGTTCGGCTGCGCTACCCCATCCCAGGCAAAGGACGAGGCGAAACTATCGGCGAAGATCGTCGGCCCGCGCATCGTTGATACCGCGTTCGATGACATGCTTCGGCACGATTAGGGCGTCCGAGCAAGGCCGGTATGTGAGCGCGTGATAGGACAAGGCGTCCGCTTGCGCTAACCTCAGTGCCACGGCGACAACGATCAATCAGCGGCCAGCCGAGGAGCATATCGATGGAATACCGACGCTTGGGCCGGTCAGGCCTCATGGTGCCCGCTTTGAGCCTTGGCACCGGCACCTTCGGCGGCGTCGGCCGCCTTGCCGCGTGGGGCACGACCGACGCGACCGAGGCGCGGCGCCTGCTGGATATCTGCCTCGAGGCCGGCGTGTCGATGTTCGACACCGCGGACGTCTATTCGCTCGGCGAGTCCGAGCGCGTTCTCGGCGAAGCCATCAAGGGTCGCCGCGACAAGGTGCTGGTCTCGACCAAGGCCACGTTTCGCTTCGGCGATGGCCCCAACGACATCGGCTCGTCACGTCAGCATCTGCTCGCAGCCATCGAGGGTTCGCTGAGCCGGCTCGGCACCGACTACATCGACCTGTTCCAGCTCCACGGCTTCGACGCCTTCACCCCGCCCGAGGAGGTGCTCGCGACCCTCGATACGCTCGTGCGCGCCGGCAAGATCCGCTATGTCGGCGTTTCGAATTTCTCGGGCTGGCACCTGATGAAGTCGCTCGCCGTCGCCGACAAGCACGGTTTTCCGCGCTACGTCGCCAACCAGACCTATTATTCGCTGATCGGGCGCGATTACGAATGGGAGTTGATGCCGCTCGGCCTCGACCAGGGGTTGGGTGCCGTGGTCTGGTCGCCGCTCGGATGGGGACGCCTCACCGGCAAGCTTCGCCGAGGTCAGCCGAAGCCCGAGGTGAGCCGCCTGCCCAAGACCGCCGAGTTCGGACCGCCGGTGCCGGACGAGCATGTCTATCGTGTCATCGATGCCATCGACGAGGTCGCGAAGGAAACCGGCAAGAGCGTCTCGCAGATCGCGCTGAACTGGCTGCTGCAGCGCCCGACCGTATCGACGCTGATCATCGGCGCGCGCAACGAGACGCAGCTGCGTGAAAATCTCGGCGCGGTCGGCTGGTCCTTGACCAAGGACCAGATCGCCAAGCTCGACGCCGCGAGCAAGGTGACGCTGCCATACCCCTATTGGCACCAGCGCACGACCTTTACCGACCGCAATCCGCCGGCGGTGTAGCGCAAGAATCTTTGTGTGTGCCGAGCCGCCACGAGTGCTTCCGTTGGGGGAACTGCGGAAAGCCTGACGGGTTGCCGTCAATCCGGCAATTTCCTAATCCGGAGATGAAACACGGCTCGAATCAAGCGCGCCTCCATCATGTCGTCCGCCCCCATCGAGCACGCCGACGGCCTGCCGCAGCCGCAGCGCAACCAGGCTGTGCTGACCATTGCGCTGGGCATCATCATGGCGGTGGTCGACAGCGCCATCGCCAATGTCGCGCTGCCGACGATCGCGGCCGACCTCGACGCAAGTCCAGCCTTCTCGATCTGGATCGTCAACGGCTACCAGCTCGCGATCACGATCTCGCTGCTGCCGCTGGCTTCGCTCGGCGAGATCGTCGGCTATCGCCGCGTCTATCTGGTCGGGCTGGTGCTGTTCACGCTGGCATCCGCCTTCTGCGCGCTGGCGCATACGCTGCCGCTGCTCACGCTCGCGCGCATCCTCCAGGGCTTTGGCGCGGCCGGCATCATGAGCGTCAACGCGGCGCTGGTGCGCTTCACCTACCCGCGCAGCCAGCTCGGCCGCGGCATCGGGCTCAACGCGCTCGTCGTCGCCTTCTCGGCTGCCATCGGCCCGACGCTCGCCGCAGGCATCCTGGCGGTCGGAAGCTGGCCGTGGCTGTTCGCCATCAACGTGCCGCTCGGCGCGGTGACGCTGGTGCTGGGCCTGCGCAGCCTGCCGCACACAAAGCCCGCCAGCCATTCGTTCGACTGGCAGAGCGCGGGGCTTTCGGCGATCACCTTCGGCGTCGGGATCGCGGCCGTCGACAGCGTCGGTCATGGCGAGGCCGCGGTCACCTGCCTGATCCAGTTCGCCATCGCTCTCGTCGCAGGCGCGCTGCTGATCTGGCGCGAAACCCACATGACCTCGCCGCTGCTGCCGCTCGACCTGTTGCGTATCCCCGTGTTCGCGCTGTCCATTGCGACCTCGATCGCCTCGTTCTGCGGGCAGATGCTGGCCTTCGTCGCGATCCCCTTCTACCTCCAGAGCCGCTTCGGCTATTCGGCGGTGCATATGGGCCTCCTGATCACGCCATGGCCGATCGCAGTGGCCTTCGCGGCGCCCCTCGCCGGCCGCCTGGTCGAGCGTTATCCGGCCGGCCTGCTCGGCGGCATCGGCCTCACGCTGTTCGCCTGCGGCCTCGCCGCGCTCGCCTTCCTGCCGGCAGCGCCTACGGCGCTCGACGTGATCTGGCGCATGGCGCTGGCCGGCGCCGGGTTCGGCCTGTTCCAGACCCCCAACAACCGCACCATGATCGCAGCCGCCCCGCGCGAGCGCGCCGGCGGCGCCAGCGGCATGCTGGGCACGGCGCGCCTGCTCGGCCAGACCACTGGCGCCGCGCTGGTGGCGCTGTTGCTCGGACGGTATCCGGTTGAGGGGACCAGGCTGGCACTGCTCGTGGGCGTCGGGTTTGCACTCTGCGGCGCGGTGCTGAGCATGTTGCGGCTGTCTCCGGTTGGCGCGCGCGGCGCCGAACAGGTCCGCGTGCAGGACGATCAGCGCCTGCGGGGCGACTGACAGAGCCCCACGTGCAGGTACGGGCCATTCCCGTGCACAACCCCTGCGTGGCTTAACTATCAGGACCAATGACCTATTGCCCTCGCGCTCCGGTTGCGCTTCATTGGCGTGGGGAATAAGGGGCATTTCATGCGTTTAGTGGGAATTGTGGCGCTCAGCGTCATGCTGGGCGGTTGCGCGTCTGTGACACGCGGCACGACCGAAAATATCAGCATCTCATCGACACCGTCAGGCGTGGAAGCCATGGTCTCCGGGCTCGAAGTGCCCACCACCTGCACCACACCCTGCGCCATCGTCGCCAAGCGTAACGCCGACATCACGATCACCTTCGAGAAGGAAGGCTATCAATCCCAGACGGTGCAGCTCACCAAGGAAGTTTCAGGCACCGGGGCCACCGGCTTCGCCGGCAACCTCTTGCTCGGCGGCGTCGTCGGGATGGGAGTCGACGCCGCAACGGGGGCGGCCACCGATCACAAGCCCAATCCGGTCATCGTCACGATGCAGCCGTCGGTCCGCGCGCGGCCGGCCGCGCCGAAGAAGCCACGGCCTCCTGTGGCGGCGCCCGCGCCTGAAGCAGGGACGTAACGGGTCACGCACAACCTCACAAACAAAAAGGCCGGCTTTTCAGCCGGCCTTTTCAATTCATGGCGTGCCGATCAAGCCTTGACCAGCGGGCCCTTGGAGGTCGGCCCCTTCGAGCCGCCGGGGCCGCCCGGCTTGGACTTGCCCGGCGGGCGCTTGCGGGTGCCCGGGAGCTTCTCCTGCTTCGGCGTGACCGGCCCCTCGACGAATTCGAAGCCGATCTTGTCCTTGGTCTCGTCAGCCTCGTCCTTGACCAGGATGACGCGGACGTGGCCGCCGCCCTTCAGCTTGCCGAACAGCACCTCGTCAGCCAACGGCTTCTTGATGTGCTCCTGGATCACGCGGGCCATGGGACGTGCGCCCATCTGCTCGTCGTAACCGTGCTGGACCAGCCAGGCCTTGGCGGGCTCGGACAGCTCGATGGTGACGTCGCGGTCGCCGAGCTGGGCTTCGAGCTGAAGCACGAACTTCTCGACCACGGTGCCGATCACCTCGACGCTGAGATGGCCGAACGAGACGATGGCATCGAGACGGTTGCGGAATTCCGGCGCGAACTGCCGGTTGATCGCCTCGTGGTCGTCGCCTTCCCGCTTGGAGCGCGTGAAGCCGAACGCCTGCTTGGCGAGATCGGAAGCACCCGCGTTCGTGGTCATGATCAGGATCACGTTGCGGAAATTGACCTGCTTGCCGTTGTGGTCGGTGAGCCGGCCGTGATCCATGATCTGCAGCAGCACGTTGTAGAGATCGGGATGCGCCTTCTCGATTTCGTCGAGCAGCACCACGCAATGCGGATGCTGGTCGACGCCGTCGGTGAGCAGGCCGCCCTGGTCGAAGCCGACATAGCCGGGAGGCGCGCCGATCAGGCGAGATACGGTGTGCCGCTCCATGTATTCGGACATGTCGAAGCGTAACAGCTCGACGCCGAGGCTTGCCGCGAGCTGCTTTGCAACCTCGGTCTTGCCGACGCCGGTCGGACCCGAGAATAGGTAGCAGCCGATCGGCTTCTCCGGCTCACGCAAGCCTGCGCGCGCCAGCTTGATCGATGCCGCAAGCGACTCGATCGCCTTGTCCTGACCGAACACGGTGCGCTTTAGCGTCTGCTCGAGATGCTTGAGCACCTCGGCATCATCCTTCGACACGCTCTTCGGCGGGATCCGCGCCATCGAGGCGATCGTGGTCTCGATCTCCTTGATGCCGATGGTCTTCTTGCGCTTGTTCTCGGCGACCAGCATCTGCGCCGCACCGGACTCGTCGATCACGTCGATCGCTTTGTCCGGCAGCTTGCGGTCGTGGATGTAGCGTGAGGAGAGCTGAACCGCGGCCTCGATCGCCTCGTTGGTGTACTTCAGCCGGTGGTAGTCCTCGAAGTACGGCTTGAGACCCTTGAGGATCGCAATGGCGTCCTCGACCGTCGGCTCGTTGATGTCGATCTTCTGGAAGCGCCGCACCAGCGCGCGGTCCTTCTCGAAGTGCTGACGGTATTCCTTGTAGGTGGTCGAGCCCATGCAGCGGATGGTGCCCGAGGCCAGCGCCGGCTTGAGCAGGTTCGAGGCATCCATCGCCCCGCCCGACGTCGCGCCCGCACCGATCACGGTGTGGATCTCGTCGATGAACAGGATGGCGTTGGGATGCGCCTCGAGCTCCTTCAGCACTTGCTTCAGGCGCTCTTCGAAGTCGCCGCGATAGCGCGTGCCTGCGAGCAGTGTGCCCATGTCGAGCGAGAACACCGTGGCAGCCGCCAGAACTTCCGGCACCTCGCTGTCGACGATGCGTTTGGCGAGGCCCTCCGCGATCGCGGTCTTGCCGACGCCGGCTTCGCCGACGAACAGCGGGTTGTTTTTCTGCCGGCGGCACAGCACCTGGATCGCACGGTTGATTTCGGAATTGCGTCCGATCACCGGATCGATCTTGCCGTCGCGCGCCTTCTTGTTGAGGTTGACGCAATAGGTCTCGAGCGCCTCGCCCTTCTTCTTGGCGTCCTCGGCGCCCTTGGTCTCGGTCTCCTCGTCGACGCCGCGCACCGGCCGCGCCTCGGAGACGCCAGGCCGCTTGGCAATGCCGTGACTGATATAGTTGACCGCGTCATAGCGCGTCATGTCCTGCTCCTGCAGGAAATACGCGGCGTGGCTCTCGCGCTCGGCGAAGATCGCGATCAGCACGTTGGCACCGGTCACCTCTTCACGACCGGAGGATTGTACGTGAATCACGGCGCGCTGGATCACGCGCTGGAAGCCGGCGGTCGGCTTGGCGTCGTCGGCGCCATCGGTGACCAGATTCTCGAACTCGGTCTCAAGATAATTAACCAGGCTCGTGCGGAGCTTGTCGAGATCGACACTACAGGCGCGCATCACGGCGGCTGCATCGGAGTCGTCGATCAGGGAGAGCAACAGATGCTCGAGCGTCGCGTATTGGTGATGACGCTCGTTTGCGATCGCCAGTGCACGATGCAGGGATTGTTCAAGGCTTTGGGAAAAAGTCGGCATTCGCGTCCTCTATGGCCCCCACCATCATGGTCGTGATCGCCCGGTCAGGCAACAACAACCTTTGTCACATATAGTTATACAAGACCGCGGCGAAAGACCGGTTCCGCGACTCTGGCGGCGACACACCCGCGGTATTTTCGATGCAAAACCCGTTCCGATTTGGGCAGACTACCCATTTGGGCAGGGTTGACGCCGGCGCCGAAGTTCACCGGATCATGCAGCAGGATGCGCTGCCATCACACACCACACGAGCAGAACCACTCTAAAGAACGGGACCGGCGACTACTTCTTTTCCATCACGCATTGCAGCGGATGCTGGTGCTTGCGGGCGAAATCCATCACCTGCGTCACCTTGGTCTCGGCGATCTCGTAAGTGAACACGCCGCACTCCCCGATGCCATGATGATGGACGTGCAACATGATCTTGGTCGCGGCCTCGATGTCCTTGTTGAAGAACTTCTCCAGCACGTGGACGACGAACTCCATCGGCGTGTAGTCGTCGTTCAGGATCAGCACGCGGTAGAGGTTCGGCCGTTTGGTCTTGGGCTTGACCTTGGTGATGACCGAAGTGTTCGGACCCGAGGGGTTGCCCGAACGGTTCTCGTCATTGCTCATGCGAGGAGCGTAGGCAGCGGCTGGCGCGGACAGTTCGAGTCTGGAAGTCAATTGCGGCATGGCTCAGGCGTTCAAATTCCCCATGGAAGCGAATGGCGGTCGCCGCGCGACCCCGCCCTTCGGAGCCTGGCGCAGGCGCGCCGCCTTGTTGGATCGCCGCTCCCGACAATCCGGTCCAAGCCGGATCGTTCGCCAGCAATATGGGCCTGCCCCCGGCCCGCCGCAAGCGGGCAAAGGTCCGGCCGATGCGGCCACGGCAGTCCCGATTCCCGGTCCGGGCGGTCAGGAGCAAGGTTAAACAATCCGGACCGATTTGACAAAAATTTCGCCCCCGCACGTTTAGAACATGTTGACCAGGAACCCCGGCTGTTAACCCGGCTGCGACCGTTTCACGCGGTGGCTCCGGTTTTCTACGGTCCAATTTACCTGCCGTTCAATGGCGTGGCGCGAAATCGGGCAAAACACCGATTTCGGGGATCGTCATGTCTCGCCTGCCGCTCGTCAGCCGCCTTGGTCGGCAATTCGCCCGCTTTGCAGTGGCCGAGCAAGGCAATATCGCCGTGATCTTCGCCATCGCGCTGGTCCCGGTGCTGAGCTTCGTCGGTGCCGCGATCGATTATAGCCGCGCCGCCCAGGCCCGCGCCTCCATGCAGTCAGCCCTCGACTCAACCGCGCTGATGCTCTCCAGGGACCTGTCATCCAGCACGATCACGACGTCGCAGATCAGCAGCAAGGCGCAAACCTATTTCAATGCCCTGTTCACCGACACCACGACCCTGCCATCGGTCACCGTTGGGGCCACCTACAACGCGAGCACCAGCCTTGGCTCGACAATCCAGCTCACCGGAACCGGCACCTACACGACCAGCTTCATGAAGATCGCCGGCTTCCCGACACTCGGCATCGACACCTCCTCCACCAGCGCCTGGGGCTTGACGCGCATGCGCGTGGCCCTTGTGCTCGACAACACCGGGTCGATGGCCAGCGACGGCAAGATGGCGGCGATGCAGACGGCCGCGAAGAACCTGGTCGATCAGCTCAGCACGCTCGCCAAGAATACCGGCGACGTCTACATCTCGATCGTTCCCTTCGCGAAGGACGTCAATGTCGGCGCCAGCAACTACAACAAGTACTGGGTCGATTTCAGCGATTGGGAAGCCGCGAACGGCAGCTGGAGCTGCACCTCCGGCAACAACTGGAACTGCAACAACTGGAAATGGACGCCGGCCAACCAGAACACCTGGACCGGTTGCGTCACCGACCGCGACCAGGATTACGACACCAAGAACACGACGCCGACCAGCGGCAATGTGGGGACGCTCTTCCCGGCCGAGCAATACTCCTACTGCAACACGGGCAGCTCATCCTATCTGCAGCCGATCATGCCGCTGAGCTACGACTGGAGCTCGCTCAAGGACCGGATCGACGCCATGAAGCCCACCGGCAACACCAACCAGGGCATCGGCCTGGCCTGGGGTTGGATGACGCTATCGGGCGGGGATCCCATGGACGCGCCGGCGAAGGACACCAACTACACCTACAAGGACGCGATCGTGCTTCTTTCCGACGGTCTCAACACGCAGAACCGCTGGTACAGCGACGCCTCGCAGATCGACGCAAGGCAGAAGAAGCTCTGCGACAACGCCAAGGCCCAGCCCAACAATATCACGATCTACACCGTGCAGGTGAACACCGGCAGCGATCCGACCTCGAGCGTGCTGCAATATTGCGCCAGCAGCTCCGACAAGTTCTATCTCGTCACGTCGGCCAGTCAGACCGTTTCGGTGTTCAAGGACATCGGCACCTCGCTGTCGAAGCTGCGCGTGGCGCGCTGACGGATCGACCGCGTGCAAACAAAAAGCCCGGCTGGTTCAGCCGGGCTCTTCGATTCCAGGACGTCCTGAAAAATTTACTGAGCAGCCGGGGTGAACTTCGACACGATGGTCTCGACCGGCTTGAACGCCTGCTTGGCGAGGTCGCTGTAGAGGCCGGCGATCTTCTGCGATTCCGCAACGAAGGTCTCGTAGGAGGAACGCGCGAAGTCGGTCTGCGCTTCCATGGCCTTGTCCAGCGACTTCACGCCGGAAAGCTTCTCGACGAAGGACTTGGTGTCTTCGAACGACTTCTTCGTATAGTCGCCATAGGCGCTGGCGATCGCCTGGAGGCCGTGCTGCACCGAGGTCGCGGAGGCGACGTACTGCTCGAAGTGGTCTTTCCCGTAGTTCTGAAAGTCTTCAACCTTGAACATTTCGGAATCCTTTTCCCTGGCTCTCGTCGGGAAGCCCCGGCTCCCTGACTCTGCCCACAATTAGTGCAACGCACAAAAAAGTCAAGAATCTTTGTGCGACGCACAAAATTGGACTCACTTCGCGGAAATTCCCGGGGTTTCCCGCAAGGGTTCTTTAAGCATTTGGAAACCGCGGGCCCCTACCCTGATTCCCTGGACGTGTTCAACTTCCGCAGACGGTCAAAAGCCGTTTGAGACCATCACCTTAGCCAGAATAGCGGTTCAGGCCCAACGTCCCCCGCGGCGAACACCAGCGGAGGGACAGCCTGAGCAGGTAATGATCCCGGGTCCATTGGGCACAATTTCGCCTCACGAGCCGGTGATCAGTTGAGAAACGGGGACGGGGTTCCATGCTTCGTAAAAACTTGTCTTCCTCGCGCTTGGCGCGGGTTGGCGTTTTCGGGCTTCTTACGGTCACCACCGCGGTCATCTTCACCACCGATGCCGCCGAGGCGCGGCGTCATCGGCGCCATTACGCGCACCACCGGGTGCAGCGCGATGTGTCCGAGAGCTCCAGCCCGAAATTCGCGTCCATCATCGTCGACGGCAATTCCGGCGCGGTGCTTCAGTCGAACGCCCCGGACGGCATCCGCCACCCCGCCTCGCTCACCAAGATCATGACGCTCTATCTGCTGTTCGAGCGTCTCGAGTCCGGCAAGATGAAGCTCGACACCGAGATGCCGGTGTCCCAGCACGCCGCCGATCAGGATCCCACCAAGCTGAATTTGCGCGCCGGCCAGACCATTCGCGTCGAGGACGCGATCAAGGGCCTCGTCACCCGCTCCGCCAACGACGCAGCCGTGGTGATCGCGGAAGCGATCGGCGGCGACGAGGACGACTTCGCCCAGATGATGACGCGCAAGGCGCGCTCGCTCGGCATGTCCAAGACGGTGTACCGCAACGCCAACGGCCTTCCCAACGACGAGCAGGTCACGACCGCGCGCGACCAGGCCACGCTCGGCCGCGCCATCCAGGAGCGCTTCCCGCGCTACTATCGCTATTTCGCGACCGCGACCTTCAACTGGCGCGGACAGTCGATCCGCAACCACAATCACCTGCTCGGCAATGTCGAGGGCGTTGACGGCATCAAGACCGGCTACACCCGCGCCTCCGGCTTCAATCTCGTGACCTCGATGCGCCGCGGCAACCGTCATCTGATCGGTGTCGTGCTCGGCGGCCGCAGCGGCGGCTCGCGCGATGCCATCATGCGCAACCTGCTCGCGGAGAATCTCGAGAAGGGTGCGACCACCCACACCGTCGCCGCGGTCACGGAGCGCAACGGCGCGGACGCCAGCACCGAGGTCGCCGACGCCTCGCCTACCCCGGCCCGCGCCGTTCCGCAGGTTCAGGCCGCTTCTGCCCCTGCTCCTGAAGCCGCTCCGTCGCGTCTGGCCGCACGCCTGTCGACGCTCGCGGCTGCGACTGCCGCGGTGCCGCCGGCCCAGCCCAGATCCGAAGCCAAGCCTGAAGTTCGACCGACGGAATCCAAGATCGAGCCGGCGCCGCTCACCAATGGCGTGATCTCGAGCCAGCCGCTCTCCATCATCCCCGGCTCGTCCGAGCCGATGAAGCCGGTCCGGGTCAAGACGGTTCAGGTCAAGGCCGGCGCCGTGAAGGTCGCTTCCGCCGCCCCCGCCCAGGTCCCACCGCCGGTTACCAACACCATTTCGTCCCGTTCCGACGTCGCGGAAACCTCCACCGCCGTCGTCGCCCGGGCCGATCTCATCAACAAGCCCGAGGTGGTCAGCCAGCCGGAAGCGCCGAAGGCCGAGATCGCCCGCACCGAGCTGCCGCGCCAGCCCGCGGGCTTCGGCACCGGCAACGGCCTCCTCGGGGTACTGCCGGCCGCAACGGCTGCTGCGCCCGCCCCGGCCGCTCCGAAGCTGGCCTCCGCCGACCCGATGCCGATCCAGATGAGCGCCACCACCAAGCCGATGGTCACCCACAGCGGCTGGATCGTCCAGGTCGGCGCGCTCGAGAGCGAGAACGAGGCCCAGCAGCGCATTGACGCCGCGCGCAGCTCCGCCCGCGGCCTGCTCAGCAAGGCCGATCCGTTCACCGAGGTCGTCGCCAAGGACAATCGCAAGCTCTATCGCGCCCGCTTCGCCGGGCTCGAGCGCGACCAGGCCGAAGCCGTCTGCCGTACCCTGAAGCGCGCCGACATCTCCTGCATCACCGTCCGCAACTGATCTTTCGCGACCTTCCGATCAAAAAATGCCCGCGCCTTGCGCGGGCATTTTGTTTTTGGCGGGTCCCGATACCAGTTCCGCGACAACTTCTCGTCAAGGATTTACGGTTAAAACTTTACTGAAGAGATCAACCACGCCGACAATGGCGGGTGTCAGGGCGACGGCAGACAGAGCAAGCGGAGCTCACGCGGTACGGGCGTTTGTAGCGTGGTGCCGGAGTTAGCCGTTATGCGTATGAAGCAGAGTATCCTTGGCCTCGTTTACACGGGCAGCGAGATAGTTCGAGCCCCCTTGGTCGGGATGGAGTTTCTTCATCAGGGTCTTGTGGGCCCGGCTGATGTCGTCACGCCCCGCCCCCGGCTGCAAGCCAAGGATCTGATAGGCCTCCTCCGCCGTCATTTTGCCGCTCGCCGCCGTGCGGCGCTGCCCCCCTGCCGCATCGCCCTGCGCGTTCTGACGCCAGGCGGGAAACCGGCGGTCCAGATAGCTTTCAAGTAAGGCCACGCTCTCGGCGTCGAATGTCGGGACCATGGCCAGCAGGCTAGCGAGATCGAACTCGCCGAGATCGCGCCCGGCGTGAGGCCCGGCGACGATCTGCCCACCGAGCTGGCCAGAGCCGTGGTCGAGCCGCATATCCAGGAATTGCGAACGCACGCGTGAGGACTGCCCCGACGCGGGCGCAGCACCGCCGCCGCCAAACAGCCCACCGAGATTGCCGAAGCCGGCATTTGCCAGCGGTGTCCAGCCCAGCAGCCCAGCGCCGAAAATCCCGAGCGGGATCGCCACCACCAGCTCGCCCCGCAAGCCCGTGAAGGCTGCGACCGCCAGCGCCACCACGCCGCCGCCGAACCTGATGGCCCTCGCCAGCACCGCCGGATTGGCAGCGCGAAACATCTGGAGCAGCAGATAAAGCGTGATAATTGCGACAGCGCCGGCGATCAGGGTCATGAGCGGAATATAGTCGCCCTCGCGGCAAAATGCATGGCATACGCCTCGCCGCGACGCCTGACCGCTACTTCATTTGGCCGATCAGCCGGGCCGCGCCGCTCGCAGTCTTCGCCAGTTTCAACAGCGCCTCGCGACCGCCGGCGGCATAGGCCGCAGCGGCCCGCAGCAGCTCGCGCAACTGCGCCGCCGCGCCCGGATCGAACCGGCACCAGGCGCCACCCGTCAGGCGCGCGATCTCGCGAAAGGCCTGCTCGGCGACGGCGTCATGACCTTCCTGAAACACGAACACGGGCACTTTGAGCATGCCGAGCTCGCCGGCCTTGGCGCAGAGCTCGTCGACCTTCTCCTCCATGGCATCGCCGACGAAGACGACGGCACGGACGCCCGATGCGACCGCTTCGCGCCGCGCCTCGGTCAGCACCTTGCCGATCTGGGTGTCGCCGCCGCGGCAATCGATCTTGCTCATCAGGGCCGCAAGCCTGGTGCTGTCGGAGATCCACCCCGTGGTGCGGCACTCGTTGAAGCCGCGATAATAGACCAGCCGGATGTCGAGACTGCCGAGCGCGGCGGTCTCGCGAAACATGTCGGCCTGGAGCGCGCAGGCCATGTCCCAGGTCGGCTGCCGGCTCATCGTCGCATCCAGCGCGAAGATCAGCCGCCCCTTCGCGCCCGGCGCATGCGGTGACATCGCCTGCGCCTTGGCGACGAAGGCGGCGATGTCTTCCGCAGTCGATGTTCCGGCCTGCGGCACCGCACCGCTTGCTTGCGCCGAGACGGCATCGCCGCTGCGCGGTTTGATGGGTTCGCCCGACATGCCTTGACCCTGCGTGGGCGGCTAATGTGGTTAGCGCAAGCAGCCCGGTCAATGTGCAAAGCCCCCGCCGGCAGAGGCCGGCGGGGGCTTTGCAGATCGTGACTGACGATGTGTGCGCCGTCAGGGCGAAGACGTCAGCTCTTGGCAGGCCCCATCAAGGCGACCGGACCGGGCTCGAGGATATTGGGCGGCGAGGATTGCGTGTCGACCGGCGCGATCTCGCTGTCGGTCGCGCTCAGGAATTTGTCGAGCATGCCCTGGATCGAGTTCTTGGCGACATCCGGACCGGTGTCGCGCATGTCGTTGTGCTGGAATTCGGTCTTCACGACCTGGATACCCGCCTTCTCGCATTCCTCGTCCGTCGGGATCACGCCCACATCGGCCTTGAACTGCGGATCGGTGGAGCGGAACGACAGGATCTTGAACTTGCCGGCGGTGACGAAGGGCACGCGCAAATTGTCGAGCGTGACGACCTTTTTGACCTCATCCGGATACTGTTTGGCGAAATACATCGTGATGTCGCCGCCCATGGAATGGCCGACCATGGTGACCTTGTCGTAGTCGGCGTTCGGCTGAAGCTTCCTCATTTCCTGCACGGCGAGATGGATGTTGGCGACACCGCGCAGGATCTGCGGCAGCCGGCCGACATAGAGCTCGCCGGGCTTGGTCACCATCGGAGGATCGGTCGGCAAGTCATGCTGCGGGCTCAGGACCATGTAGCCGCGCGCAGCGAAGATGTTGGCGAGGAAGCCGTACTCGGTGTTCTTGACGGTGTTGCCGTGATTGATCACTGCGACCGGCAGCGTGATCATGCCAGCATTGGCCTGCATTTCCTTGTCGCGACGCACCGCGATGTCGACGGGCACCGGGCGATTGTCGCGCGAGGCGTCGTAGAAGGTAATGGTCTCGTGCTTGATCGCCCACTTGCTCGCCGTGAAATAGGCGATGCCGCAGAGAGCACTGACCGAAACCAGAACGGCAATTCCACGCTTCATTTTCGTCCTCAGCCTCAGGCTCTTGCGGCCTGAATCCCTGTTGAAAATCGTGTTCTTCCGGGGCTCTTCGGCCCCTTGTCGCCTATTCGCTAATATATGTCACAGGCGCGTGACAGGAAGGCCAAATATTGTGAGCCGGCAGCCCTTTCATTGTGCGCCGCACACGTTTTATGGGCATCCCGTCCTCGCCAAGCTACGTCAGGATGCACTTCACCATCCGACGCAACCGGTCTCAATTGGGTTCAATTTCACGGTCAACGTAAGGTGAAAACGGCGGAACGCGGCCACAGTTCCCGGAACCGGCCCCACAGATCAATCAGATCGATCGGAAGTAGCGATATACCGCCGGCTCAGGCGCCGAGGATGTCGTGAACCTCGAGCGGCTTGTCGACCTGATTGAACCACTCGGCCCGGTTTGCGGCGCGGCGACGGCCGCGCTCGTCCAGCGGCAGCTTGAGCTGGCGGAGCAGGCCCGTCACCTCCTCCCGTGCGGTCAGATGGCCGAGATTGGGCCGCATGCCGAGCGTGGCCTCGTCGATCTCGTCGAGGGCCGTCAGGCCGCGCGGGAAAAATTCGCGATAGACGACGCGTTCGGCGAAGCCGTCGACGTAGCGGAAGCCGAGCCGCAGCGACAGATCCTTCAGCCCCTCGGCGACGAGCTGCTTGTTGCGCGAGCCGAGCATCGACAGGCGATTGCGCACGACGATCCAGTCGGTGGTCGAGCCGTCGAGCTGGCGGCGCTTGCGCCTGACGTCGCGCACCATCTCGGCGTAGTGGCTCTCGCCCGTCACCGCGTAGTTGGCGGGATCGACGGTGCCGAGCACGTCGAAATCGAGGAAGCTGTCGTTGATCGGCGTGACCAGCGTGTCGGCCATCGAGTGCGCCAGCCGCATCAGATAACTGTCGGTGCCCGGCGTATCGATGACGATGAAGTCGAAGCTGCTCTCGACCGCCGAGACCGCCTCCATGAACTGCTGGAACTCGGAATTCTCGTTCTCGGCGATCTGCATGGTCTCGCCGAGCTTGATGCAACGATGCACCGGCAGTTCGAGGTCGAGCTTGGTGCGGCGTGCCCAGGCAGCGCGGTTGCCGATGTAGCGGGTGAAGCTCTGCTGACGACAGTCGAGGTCGATGGTGGCGACGCGCTGGCCGGCCTTCAGGAGCGCAACCGCGATGTGCAAGGCGGTGGTCGACTTGCCGGAACCGCCCTTCTCGTTGCCGAGCACGACCACATGCGCCGAGCCGGATTGGCCTTGGCTAGCCTGCACAAGCATGGCGATCCTCAACACCCCTGATGAATATCTTCGAGTTGACCGCGTCTGCGGTCAAGTGAAATGCGTGACAGGTAATGCAAATCGCAGCGCGCCCTGCTTCTCGTGAATCGCGGCGCCGTCTTTCTGTCTGTGATCCAGCCACAATGTCGCGACATCGCGCGCGACCTTGCGCGGGATGCTGTGCCGCATCCGGATGCATGGCGTCCACGATCGCCGCTTGTTAAGGTTAGTCGCCCCTGGCGCCAGGTCATGCCGCGCCGATTCCCAACCCTGTCGAGTCCTGATGTCAGCAAGCCCTTTGATCGCCCGCACGGTCCCAACCTTGCGCCGCGCCGTCGACAATCTCCGCAAGCGAAAGGCCACGATCGCGCTGGTCCCGACCATGGGGGCCCTCCATGACGGCCATGTGTCTCTCGTCCGCCTTGCCAAGCGGCGCGCCAGCCGCGTCATGGTCTCGATCTTCGTCAACCCGACCCAGTTCGCCCCGACCGAGGATTTCGGCGCCTATCCGCGCACCTGGAAGGCCGACATCGCCAAGCTCGCAGCCGAGGATGTCGATATCGTCTGGCACCCAGGCGTCGAGGCGATGTATCCGGACGGCTTTGCCACCCGCATCGTGCCGGAGGGACCGGCGATTGCCGGCCTCGAGGACCGCTTCCGCCCGCATTTCTTCGGCGGCGTCACCACCGTCGTCGGCAAGCTGTTCACGCAGTGCCGGCCGGACTTTGCCATCTTCGGCGAAAAGGACTTTCAGCAGTTGCGGGTGGTGACGCAAATGGCGCGGGATCTCGATCTCGGCGTCAAGGTCGTGGGGTCCCGCACCGTGCGCGAGCGCGACGGGCTCGCGATGTCCTCGCGCAACGTCTATCTGTCGCCCGAGGAGCGGCAGACCGCCCCCGTCCTCTACCGCGCCATGAAGGACAGCGCCGGCCGCATCCGTGCCGGCGAAGCCATCGCGTCGGCCATGAAGCGTGGCGCCGCAACGATCGAGGCGGCCGGCTTTGCGCTCGACTATTTCGAGGCGCGCCATGCCGAGACGCTGGCGCCCCTCACCTCGCGCAAGGACGGCCCGTTGCGGATCCTGGTCGCGGCCAAGCTCGGCAACACCCGGCTGATCGACAATATCGCGGTTTAGAGCAACCCGAGATCGCGCAATTCGCGCCGCATCGGCTCCGGCATCGCCGCGATCGAGCCGGCGGCGGACTTGCCGAGATCGGGCGGCACGGATTCGTCGGCGAGATAGCGCCAGCCCTGGAATGGGCGCATCGGCCGCGGCGACACCGAGACCACTTTCGGCTGCATCACGATCCGGCAGCGGCCGATACCGTCCTTGTCGCGGAACGGCTCGATGCCGATGATCTTTTCCCGCGCGGCGATCTCGCCCTTGATCACCCAATAGAGCGACCCGCCGGCGAGGATTTCGGCATCGCGCTTGGGGACCATGCGGGTGATGTGGATGTGATGTTGCGGCAGGCCCTTCTTCTTGGCGGTCTGCATCCGTTCGGCGATCCACTCCTTCAATTCCTTGACGGAGTCGCAACCGACGGCGAGCTTGATCAGATGTAGCGGCATGCCCAAGCATTAGCCGGGCAGCACCGCATTTGGAATGCCGATCTACTCGTTATCCGCAGCCGCGGGCGCGGCCGCCGAGGCTGGCGGCGGAGCGAGCGGAACCGGTGCTGCCGCGGGAGCACGCGCCGCCTTTGGGGCCGGCGGCTTCTTCGCGGCCGGTGGTGCGGCGGCCTGCGCCGACGTCGCGGCGGGCGCGCGCGGTGCCGGCGCTGCGTTCGCGGCCGCGGGCGCCGCCTGACGCGTCGTCGCCGTGGGCTCCGGATTCATGATGCTCACTGGCGGCGTCGACGAGGCGCTCGGGAACTCAGCGCTGGTCGGCTTGCCCGTCGGCATCGCGGGCGGCAGCCCGGCAAGCGCGGCCGTGGCCGGCATCGCCGACGCCGTTGCAGGCGCGTTCCAGGTTGGGGCGTAGCGCGCGACCAGCATGTCGTAGAGATGGGCGTCCATGTTGGCGGCAACACGCTGCTGATCGGTCAGCGAGCGGAACGTGGCGCAGTCGAACTGCGTGCAGCCGTCGCGCACGACCAGCACCTGCGCCACGAGGCCGTAGCGATCGTGCTCCAGCGCCTTGCGCAGCACCTTCATGTCGGTCGTCAGGCTCTTCTCGGCGATCGCGGCATCACCGAGCGCGGTCAGCCGGTCGATTCGGGCCGCGGTGTAGGAGACGGCGGCAGCCGCGGCATCCGGCGAGCCGAACAGCGCCTTCTCGCAGCCGATGGCGACCGCATCGCCGGCGAGATCGTCGAGACAGGACAGCGCCGGCAGGCTCGCGATGACGGCACCTTGCGCGCGCGCTTCAGTCGGAGCGTCCTGCCCCGCCGGTCCATAGACGCGCACGGTGGCAGCTCCAGCGATCGCGATGGACAGCAGCGTGATCACGGTCAGCGCGCCGTTGGCGACCGACCTGTCGGCGCGCAGCAGCGTGATCAGCAGGATCAATCCGAAGAATCCGGCAGCCGCCAGCGTCATCCACATCGGAAAGGCCGGCGAGCGCCAGATTTGGTCGAGCGAAGTGGCCCAGGCCCAGTTCATGCGCGACGTACCCTCACGCGAGCAGAGAGCGAATGGTCAAGCGAGCACCGCGAGTCGGCAACTGCCCCCAAGCCCACCTTGGGAAGGTGAAGCGGGCCTTTTGACGGCGACAGGACACAATTCCGCAGAGGCGCGAATGCGCGGGGAGCGTCGGTCTTCAGGAGAGCGCGAGCTGGCTTTCCTTGGCGACGCGTTCGAAGGCTTCGGTCGAGCTCTTGATCCGGTACTGGCAGTCGTCGCCGTCGGTCGGCAGCAGGCGGATGACCTCGTACGAGCCGCTGGCAGCAGGGCGCGCGACGTTGCTGGCCGTGAACAATACGCGCGTTCCAATCGGGAATTTGTGCTTCAACACCCTCTCCATCACTCAAACAACGCCTGCCTCGCCCATGGTCCCACTGCGACGGCCGGCCAGAAACCCAGCGCTGTATAGCACGCGGCCAGCCGATTTGGCCAGCGCCATGCCACCATGGCGAATGGGTAAATCTTACAGTCTTTTCAGAATGATAGGGATGGAACCGGCGGGCCGATGATACCGCCGGGGCCGCATGTTCAGGCGGCATGTCGCAGGGCCGGTCGCAGCCCGATTGGCATATGGCCCCGGTCAATGTCCGGAACGTGAGCGCCGCCGACCGGCACACAGCCAGCGGCCTCGTTCGGACCGACCGGTCAGGCGTCCTCGAACTTCTCGATGACCAGGGTTTCGGCCAGCCCGTCGCGGGTCCATTCCTGGAACGCCGGCAGCGCCATCATCGTCTCCATGTAGGCCTTGGTGTCCGGCGCGACGTCGATCGCGTAGGTGCGCAGGCGATGCACCACCGGCGCGTACATCGCATCGGCCGCACCGAAGCGGCCGAACAGGAACGGACCCTTGGCACCATAGCGCGTGCGGCACTCGCGCCAGATCTCCTCGATGCGCGCGACGTTGGCCTTGGCGTCGGCCGACAGCGCCAAGGGCCGGACCGGCCGGTGCAGGTTCATGCCGCATTCGTTGCGCAGGGGCACGAAGCCGGAATGCATCTCGGCGCACACCGATCGGGAATGCGCGCGCGCGGCGACGTCGTCGGGCCACAGCTTCACTTCAGGATAGCGCTCGGCGATGTATTCGATGATGGCGAGCGAATCCCACACTGTGACATCGCCGTCGACCAGCACAGGTACCTTGCCGGCACGGCTGAAGGACAGGATCTGCTCCTTGTCCGCGGGATTGTCGGTGTAGAGCGGGATCAGCGTCTCCACGAACGGGATGTCGTTGGCGCGAAGCGCGAGCCATGGCCGCATCGACCATGACGAGTAGTTCTTGTTACCGATCGCGAGTTTCAGCGCAGCCATGTCATCAGTCCTTCCCGAGACGCTTTGAAGCGAGCCGCTTTTAACGCCATCCCCTGCCGCCAATCAATCGTTGCTGCGCCCCGTCATGCGTGGCAATCGTTGCGGTCCTCGCCAAGAGACGGACAAGAGACAGACATGAGCAGGCATTGGGTCGACATCACCGCGGTCGGCTTCTTCATCATCGAATGGCTGGTCTATGCCCTGACGCTGGAGCATTCGGCCTACGGCCGCGACAGCTTGTCGGCGCGCATGAACCGCTATCGCGAGGTCTGGGTGCGCCGGCTGCTCGACCGTGAGACGCGCATGGTCGACATGCAGATCATGGCCTCGCTGCAGAACGGAACCGCTTTCTTCGCCTCGACCAGCCTGATCGCGCTCGGCGGCGCGCTGGCGCTGCTGCACGCCACCAACGACGCGATCACGATTTTGAGCAAGCTGCCGATCGACCTCAGCACGTCGCCGGCGATGTGGGAGCTGAAATGCGTCGGCCTCGTGCTGATCTGCGTCTACGCCTTCTTCAAATTCGCCTGGTCCTATCGCCTGTTCAACTATGTCGCGATCCTGTTCGGCGGCATGCCGCCGGCCGAGCGGCGCGACACGCCGGAGGCGGAGGCCCATGTCATCCGCACCACGCGCCTGTTCGAATCCGCGGGCCGCCACTTCAACCGCGGCCAGCGCGCCTTCTTCTTCGCGCTCGGCTATCTCGGCTGGTTCGTCAGCCCCTGGCTGCTGTTCGTGACCACGGCGGCCGTGGTGGTCGTGACCTGGCGCCGACAATTCGCGTCGAGCGCATGGGCGGCGATGGCACCGGAGGTGGTGGATGGCGAGGAGAGGATGAAGCGCGGTCATTGAGGCACGTGTCCCGGACAAGCTGCAACGCGCGAGCGTTGCTTCGCAAAGCCGGGACCCAGATGGCAACATGGCGCGATGCGGATGGATGGGCCCCGGCTCTGCAGCACACCGCACCGGCCGATGGTTCGCATCGCCGGGGACGCTGCGCTGCGTCCGGGGCACGAGAGCGGAGTGTGTCGCGCGCGCTCTCCACATGATAGCGATGCTCCAGTGCACATCCCAGCGGCGCTGCCGTAGGGTGGGCAAAGGCGCAGAGCGCCGTGCCCACGATCTCCGTCCATAAGCAACAAGGCGTGGGCACGCTGCGCTTTGCCCACCCTACGAGATCGAGTTTGTGGCACGCAGCTCAAGTCGCAGACACGCCTTCGCGTCCTCGCGGCGCATTTCGCCCGAGCTTTGCTTGATCGCTCCACCCTCTAATCCAAGAGGGCGCAGGGAAGGCCGGGTGCTGGCTCGCACCCGCGGTCCGCTGCGCGAAAAGCACACGCAGAAAGAACCGCACAGCAGCATACAGGTGGTGCCGATCACTCGGCCTTCCCTGCGCGGTGGTTGGACGGCTTATGCCGTGATCTCCCGGGAGCCGAGTTCCCTCTGGCCTCCCTCGCCGCTCGAATTGACGATGCCGTCTGCCCGGTTGGGCTCGCGCGCATCTTCGAACAGCTTGACCGTAGCAACGACGGCCAGGACCACACGGTTTTGCCGTACGCGCGGCCCGCCATTTCGCCGCAGTTTTTCCAGCCCTGTCGACGGAGCCGGAAACTTACAGACGAGACGAACCTGACAGCGCCGCTCATCTACACGCGGTTACGGGCTCACAGGGACTACCCGCCCTGCCCGCACCTCTCGTGCCGACGCTGCCGCGTCCACCGCAAGCCCGGCTCGCGACAGTGACGACACATAGTCGCCCCTCTTGGTGAGCCGGGATGCGCAACACATACGCCGAAACCGAATTTCGGTAAAGTGGAATATTTTTGTGAAGATCGATTGACAGCATCCTGGGTGTTTTGCCCGTCGGGTAACCGAACGCACCTTATTCGACAATGGCGATTACGCGCTCTATCGCGAGCCTGTTGGCGGAGACGACTGGCGCCAAGTGAAATAAGAGAGTGCTCAATAGACCGCCGCACGGCGCGCAGCCCGTGCGTCCGAGACAGGAGCTCGCGGCCCGGCGACGGCACGACGCTCGCGCCGCCATTGCCCAGGCGACATTCCAGTCGTCGCCTTGAAGGCCCGGCTGAGCGCGACGTCTGTGCCATAGCCGGTTTGCTCGGCTGCCGCCGCGATCGAGTGGCCCGCTGCGAGCAAAAGCTTGGCCCGGTAGATGCGCCACGTGGCGATATAGGTCAGCGGCGGCACGCCGACGACCGATTTGAAGAGCGCCGCGAACGATGAGCGCGACATCGCGGCGTGGCGGGCAAGCTGCTCCAGCGTCCATGGGCGGGCAAGATCGGCATGGATCAGGCTTAAGGTTCGGGCAAGCTGGCGATGGGTCAGGCCCGCGAGCCAGCCATCGGACACGTTGCCCTCGGACGAGGCCCAAGTCCGGATCGCCTGAATGAAGAGCACGTCGAGCAGGCGGCCGACAACGTAAGAACCGCCCAGCGACCCCTGTGCTTCCTCCGCTCCAATCTGTTCGAGGATCGAGATCATCTGCCCTGCGTCGCGGTCGGCCATCGTGACATGGACGACGTCGGGCAGCAGCGCCGACAACGGCTCGCCCGCGGCATGATCGAAGGTGAACAGCGTCGAGAAGAACTCGCACGGCTCGCCGTCGCCGCCGAAGGCGACCAGTTCTCCCGTCACGTGATCGGCCACCTGCCAACAGGGGATCGCGGCGCGATCGGACGTGTCGCCTAATATTCCCTTAACCCCCTGCTTGATGATGAGGCAGTGCCCAGCCTGGACGACGACGGGCGGGTGCCCGACCTGGGTGAACCAGCCCTGCCCCTTTGCCACGACTACCAGCCGCGCCTGTCCCCCGCTGTCGAACGAAATCGCCCAGGGTGCATGCCCGCGCAAGCGGACGAAGAGCGAGCTCTCAAGCTGCATCGCGCTCAGGACGGAATCGAAGGGGTGCATGGGACCTTTGGACGATGGGTTAGGAAACCTACACTCCAGGTAATGGATCATCTGGTCAAGTCCGACCTACATGCCTCCCAGAACCGGAGTAACTTGCATGAAGATCTATCGTCTGCGGAAGATCGGCTCGATCGACGGCCTGGAATTGTGCGAGGAGCCCAAGCCGCAGCCCGGTCGGGGCGAAGTCCTGGTCAACATCAAGGCGATCTCACTCAATTTTCGCGACCTCACGATCGTCAATGGCTGGTCGCCGTTTCCCCTGGAGGAAGGCCGCGCGCAGGTGTCCGACGCCGCCGGGGTGGTCGAGGCCGTCGGCTCGGGGGTCACCCGCTTCGCGGTCGGCGACCGGGTGGCGAACAATTTCATGCCGGGCTGGTATGCGGGGCCCTTCCGTGAGTTCGCGCCGCAATACGGCAGCCAGATCGATGGCTGGATGGCCGAGTATCGCGTTGTCGATCAGCACGAACTGGTTGCCATTCCCGCCTCCATCAGCTTCGCCGACGCCGCGACTCTGCCATGCGCCGCGGTCACTGGTTGGAATGCGGTCGCCGGCGTTGGTCCGCAGCACCGCGTGCTGACGCAGGGGACCGGTGGTGTGTCGCTGTTCGCGCTTCAATTCGCCAAGGCGCGCGGCGCCGAGGTCATCGCGACGACCTCGTCGAACGAGAAGGCGGAGCGGCTGCGCGCCTTGGGCGCCGATCATGTCATCAACTATGCCGAGAATCCCAACTGGGGCGAGCAGGCCAAAGCACTCACCGGCGGGCGCGGCGTCGACCGCGTGGTCGAGGTTGGCGGACCCGGCACCTTCGCCCAGTCGCTGAAAGCGGTCGCGCTGAGCGGCCAGGTGTCGATGGTCGGCGTGCTCGCACAAGGTGAGATGCCCGGCTACCTCGACATGTTTCTCACCTTCGCTCGGTTCCAGACGATCGCGACTGGTAACCGCCAGGACCTCGAGGACGTGATTGCGGCCGTCGCGCAGAACGGCACCCGTCCAGTGATCGACAGCCGCTTCACGTTCGCCGACGGCAAGGCTGCGTTCGAGCACTTCGGCAAGCGCAATGTGTTCGGCAAGGTCGTCATCACCAACGGCGCGTGATCGGTGCGAAGCAGTCTCTTCCGGCCGACTGCACCAACACTCTGAGAGCAAACCCTACGGAGCTTCTTACCCATGAGCGCCTATGCCATCTTCATTCGCGAACGTACCCGCAATCCGGGTGAACTGCGGACCTATGCAGACATGGTCTCCCCCCTTCTCAACATCACGGAAGCGACCATTCTCGCCGCCTACGGCCCTCAGGACGTTCTTGAAGGACCTTCTCCCGAGGGCGTGGTGATCGTCAGATTCCCGACTATCGAAGCCGGACGCGCATTCTATGATAGCGCCGAATACCGCGCCGCCGTCCAACACCGCTTTCTGGGCGCAGACTATCGATCCATCCTCGTTCAGGGGATCGACGACTAACCTGTTCGGCAAGGTCGTCATCACGATGGATGCATGGGTGGAGAGAGGGGGTCGTCTTGAACTCGCCCCGATCAGGAACCGCCGAAATCCCGTGGGCTAAACGGCAGGTCCATGATCTTCCATTCCCCGTACAGATTTGCCGGCAGCATCTTGTAGGGTTGGCAGTTCTGGAGCGCGCTCATGGCGGACTTCACGAGTGCCACGCCTTTCGCGGACGGCGGAGCCTCGATCAGGATCGGCTCGCGCGCCAGCGTGCCGTCGGTCGCGAACACCGTGCGCAGCTTGATGTGAACGGCGTCGGTGGGGCTGAGTCCGGCCGGCAATTTCGCACAGCTGCGCAAATGGCGACGAAGCGCGGCGATGACTTCCTGCGGCAGCTTGGCTGCGATTGAATCCTTGGCATCGCCGCCATCGTCCTTGGGGGCGTCTTTCGGCAGCTCCGGCGGCAATTCCGGCGGCAGGCCCAACATGACGCCGTACTTGACGGTGACGTCAGGCTGCGGAGCCTGATAGGCCGGCGGCGGCGCGGCCTCCGGCTGCTGCATCGCTTGCGGCGGCGGCTGCATCGGTGGCTGCGGCATCGCCTGGGGCGGCGGTTGTTGCTGCGCTTGCGGCGGCGGCTGTTGCGACGGCTGTGGCTGTTGAGGCTGCGACTGCACGTTGGCCTCACGCTGCTTCGGCGCCGGCGAGGGTTGCGGCTGCTTCTGCTGCGGTTCAGGTGGCGTCTGCTGCGGCGACGGTGCCGCGGCCTGCTGCTTGGCCGCGGGCTTGTCCGCCGCTTCAGACTTGTCGGTGAAATCGAGCTTCGGCAATTTCAGATCGGGCGTCGGCTCCGGCGGCTTCTCTTTGGCCGCCTCCTTCGTCTCCTGCTCCTTGATCTCTTCCTTCACCTGCTCCGGCGTGACGATGTCGACGGTCACGGTCTCCGGCGGCTGGCTGCGAAACGGATGGACCTCGCTGATCACGATGATCAGCGCCACCAGCGTCAGATGCGCGATTGCTGACGCCGCAATGTCCGTCCGTATGATCTTCCGCAGTTCCATCGACCGATCTTGGGTTGCCGTCGCGGTCCTAGCATACCCCAGCCCCCTCTCAATCCCATTTCGGGGCGAAGCCGAAGTCGGTCAGCCGACCCTTCGGACTGGCGAGTGCGGCGATCCGGCTCATCTCGTCCTCCGACAGCTCGAAATCGAAGATCTCGATGTTTTCAGACAGGCGTTCGATGCGCGAGGTGCGCGGGATCGCAGCGACATTCTGTTGCACCAGCCAGCGCAGGCAGACCTGCGCCGGCGACTTGCGGTGGGCGCGTCCGATCTCGGCCAACCTCTGGTCGGACTTGATGCGTCCCTTGGCGATCGGGCTGTAGGCGACGAGCGCAAGGCCATGCTGGTCGCAGGCCGCCCTCACC
This sequence comes from Bradyrhizobium sp. AC87j1, assembly GCF_002936975.1. Lineage (NCBI taxonomy): Bacteria > Pseudomonadati > Pseudomonadota > Alphaproteobacteria > Hyphomicrobiales > Nitrobacteraceae > Bradyrhizobium > Bradyrhizobium sp. AC87j1. Next base: position 72,520 of record NZ_PTFE01000013.1, on the reverse strand, counting down.
TTCGCCTGGTCGAGATAAGGGTGGTATTCGACCTGGTTGCAGACCAGCGGCTCCGGCGAGAGCGCGACCGCCTGCTCGATCAGCGCCACCGTGAAATTGGAGACGCCGATGTGGCGGGTCAGGCCCATGGCCTTCGCATGCGACAGCGCGCCGAGCGTCTCCGCCAACGGCACGTGCGAATTCGGCCAGTGCAGCAGCAACAAATCGACGGAGGGAAGCCGCATGCGGACCAGGCTCTCCTTGACCGAGCGCTCGAGATCGTGGGGCGCGAAATGGTTGGTCCAGACCTTGGTGGTGAGGAAGATCTCGTCCCGGCGCACGCCGGAGGCGCGCAAGCCGTCGCCGACCTCGCGTTCATTCTCGTAGACCTGCGCGGTGTCGATGTGGCGATAGCCGAACCGCAGCGCCTGCTCGACCACGCGCGCGGCAGGCCTTCCGCTCAGCTCCCAGGTCCCGAGCCCGATCGCCGGGATCCTTGCGCCATTTGTCTCGACGAACAGCATGAGGAATCCTCTCTGTCGCGGTCGCCCCAAATCATCATCCAGGTGTCATTATGGACCCGGCCCGTCACGGTGCCAACGGACGACGCCGGCGGTCGGGCCGGATCTTCAGCGCAATGCTAACGGGAGGTTCGCGCCAGGCCTTGATGTCAGGCCTTTGACGTCAGGCCTTGAGGCCTTAGCTCAGGCTTTGGCGAGCGCCTGGAACACCGTATCCGGCGCATGCGCGATCACAGCGAGCAGCGCGCGGGCCGGTCCCCGCGGGGCGCGCTTGCCCTGCTCCCAGTTGCGGATGGTCTCGACGGGAACACCGAGCTTGGCGGCGAACTCCATCTGGGTCAGGCAGGCGCGGCGACGCAAATCGCGCACCGCGAGCGGGTTGGCGTCGGCCGGCGCGGCATTGGCCGTGGGCTCGACCGGAGACGGCTGGGCCGGAAATTCCTGTCCATCCCGCAACTCAACGACCCGTCCGTCCGCCTTCAGCCGCAACCGCATGCTCATTCCCCCAAGCGAGGCGATGATGCGGCAGGTCGCTTAAGTTCGGATTAAAGATACGAGGTCTCGTGCCCCGGACGCAGCGCAGCGCGCCGCGTTCGCGGCGTGGTGCGCTGCTGAGTCGGGGCCCATCTCACGGCGACCTACACTGCCGCCTTCTGGGTCCCGGTTCTGCGCAGCAGCGCTACGCGCCGCAGCGCGCCCGGGACACGAGAGCGAGAGCGCCGCCCCCTACCTCAGCCCGAACCAGAGCGTCGCAATGCCGAGGAACGAGAAGAAGCCGACCACATCCGTTACCGTGGTGACGAAGGTGCCCGACGCCACCGCGGGGTCGGCCCTGACGCGTTCGAGCGCCATCGGGATCAGGATGCCGCCGAGCGCGCCGGCGATGAGGTTGCAGACCATCGCCAGCCCGATGACGATGCCGAGGCCGGGGATCTTGAACCAGGCCACCGCCGCAATCCCCGTGATCACGGCGAAGGCGAGCCCGTTGACGAGACCGACCAGCGCCTCGCGCATCACCACGCGCCAGGCGTTGGAAGAACCGAGCTCGCGCGTCGCCAGCGCCCGCACCGCCACCGTCATGGTCTGGGTCGCGGCGTTCCCGCCCTGGCTCGCCACGATCGGCGCCAGCACAGCGAGCGCGACCATCTTCTCCAGCTGGCCCTCGAACAGGCCGAGCACCGAGGATGCCAGGAAGGCGGTGGCGAGATTGACCAGCAGCCAGTTGAACCGCGCGCGCGCAATCGTCAGGAAGGTGTCCGACAGCTCTTCGTCGCTGGTGACGCCGCCGAGCGCCTTGAGATCCTCGTCCGCCTCCTCCTCGATGACGTCGACGACGTCATCGACGGTGATGACGCCGACCAGGCGGTCCTGGGTGTCGAGCACGGGAGCTGCGACGAGATTGTACTTGCCGAACATGCGCGCGACCTCTTCCTGGTCCTCCAGAACGGAGACGCGGCGGCGGTCCTCGTCGGTGAGCTCGGTGAGCGGCACTGGCCGGCGCGCGCGCAGCAGCACGTCGAGGGGGACTGCGCCCTGCCAGTGCTGGTCCTTGTCGACGACGTAGATCTCGTAGAAGCGGTCGGGCAGATCCGGCGTCTCGCGCATGTAGTCGATCGCCTGCCCCACGGTGAAATCCTGGGGCACCGCGATGAACTCGGTCTGCATCCGGCGGCCCGCGGAATTCTCGGGGTACAGCAGGCTGCGTTCGAGCGCGACGCGCTCCTTGAGCGGCAGCTTTTCGAGGATCTCCTCCTGCTCGGCCTGGTCGAGGGTCTCGAGCAGTTCGACGGCGTCGTCGGATTCGAGCTCGCGAACACCTTCCGCGACGGTCTCCGGCGGCAGTTCCTCGAGGATCTCCTCGCGCACGCCCTCGTCGAGCTCGTTCAGCGCGGAGAAGTCGAAATCGCGGCCGGTCAGCTCGACCAGGCGGACGCGGTCGTTGGGCTCCAGAGCGCCGATGAGATCGCCGAGATCGGCCTCGTGCAGCTCGGCGACGCAGGCGCGCAGCGAGGCGCTGTCGCCGGCCTCGATCGCATGAGCGATTTCCTCGACGAATTCGTGCCTGATATCGCCGTCTTCATTGCGCATCGGCACGTGGTCGAGTACCGAATCCGCGGCGGATCGGGCAACGTCCATATGTTCATCCATGGCGCGCCTCGCCGTTTGACAGGTTGGAACGAATGGTCTGGGCTGACGGTCAGGCAATACCCACAAGGCAACACCGAGCGCAATGACAAAGATGCTTCGACTGCGGTGGACCTCGATGTCATCAGGCGCGGCCCTCGCTGCCCTGATCGGCATCGCTTCGGCCGTGGCCGCCGAGTGTCCGCGCAAGGACGCGCTCGGCACCTCGCGCGTGCTGAGTGTCGATGCCAGGAGCACGCCGCGCGTGGGCCTGAAGAGCTTTCCGCAGACGCTTGCGCTGGCCGATCACGAGGTCGTGCTGACCTTCGACGACGGGCCGAACCCGCCGACGACGTCGAAGGTGCTGGCGGCGCTGGCGCAGGAATGCGTGCGCGCGACCTTCTTCCTGATCGGCCTGCACGCCAGCCAGCATCCCGACATGGTCAAGCGCATCGCGCGCGAGGGCCACAGCATCGGCCACCACACCTTCTCGCATCCGTTCATGGCGCGGATCCCGTTCGACAAGGCCAAGAGCGAGGTCGACCGCGGCATCGCGGCCGTCGAGATGGCGCTGCACGGCGCCTCGACCACGACGCCTTCGACGCCGTTCTTCCGTTTCCCCTATTTCGAGGCCACGCAGGCCGAGCTCGATCTGTTGCAATCACGCGGCATCGTCGTGTTCGGCGCTGACCTCTGGGCCAGCGACTGGAACGAGATGACGCCGGAGCAGGAATTGAAGCTGGTCACGGAGCGCCTCGCAGCTAGCGGCAAGGGCATCGTCCTCTTCCACGACCCCAAGGCGCGCACCGCCGCGATCATGCCGGCCTTCCTGCGGTATCTGAGGGAGAACGGTTTTCGCGTGGTCCACATCGTGCCGGCCGGCCCGCCGCAGAAGAGCGCCGATGCGCGCTGATGCCGGAATGTCACGCCGGCGCAAAATGGGGTGATTTGGGGCCTATTAACACTCTGTTCATGATACCCCATGCAAATGGATGGGGACTTTGTGACGGGAAAGGTTCTTTGGGCCTGAACCGTTTCCTGATGTCTCCGACCTACTATGGCGGCAATCGCACATGAGGGCAGACAGGGTTCATGATCGGAAGTAGCGTTGTCTTGCGGACGCGATCGTGGATCGTCCTTTGCCTCGGCGGATTCCTTGGATGTTCGACCATCGGATCGCCGGCGGCGCTTGCCGCCGACTGCCCGGGCCATCCCGACGCGCTCGGGACGTCCCGCACCCTCGTGGTCGATCCGCGCGAGCATCCGCTGATCGGCACCATGCAGTACCGCGAGACGCTGCCGCTCAGGGATCATGAGGTCGTCCTGACCTTCGACGACGGTCCGCTGCCGAAATATTCCAACCAGGTCCTCAAGATGCTCGACGACGAGTGCATCAAGGCGACCTTCTTCATCATCGGCAGCCAGGCCAAGGCGAACCCCGAAGGCGTGCGCAAGCTGGTGGCGGCGGGCCACACGGTCGGCACCCACAGCATGAACCATCCGCTGACCTTCGACCGGATGCCGATCGAGAAGGCCGAGGCCGAGATCAACGGCGGCATCGAATGGACCTCGGCCGCGATGACCGATCCGTCCAAGCTGGCGCCGTTCTTCCGCATTCCCGGCCTGATGCGCGCCGAAGGCGTCGAGCATCATCTGATCTCGCGCGGCATCCAGGTGTGGAGCGCCGACTTCCCCGCCGACGACTGGCGCCATGTGTCGTCCGACCGCGTCTATCAGCTCGCGATCCAGCGGCTGGAGGCCAAGGGCAAGGGCATTTTGTTGCTGCACGACATCCAGGCGCGGACGGTGGCGGCGCTGCCAAAAATCATCCGCGACCTCAAGGCGCGCGGCTATCGCATCGTGCATGTGGTGCCGGCGACCGCCGAGCGGCCGGCAACGCCGACCACGCCAGTGGAATGGCTGCTGCATCCGCCGACCGAGACCGTGCCGATCGCGCGCTGGCCTTCCGTTCCGAGCTTCGTGTTCACGCAGACCAGGACGCTGCCGGCGCCTTCGCTCGCCGACCTCAATGCGCAGACCGAGCATCAGCCGCTGCTGCCGCGCCGGACCAAGGGTCAGATGGACATCGCCTCCGCCCTGCCCGTGCCCGGCCGCGCGCTGTTCGCGATTCCGGAAGGCTCGGTCGAGGTGCTGCTGTCGACGACATTGTCGCGGCGTGCCGCAACGCGGCTGGCAATGGCGGCCGAGACGCCTCATACGGCCAGGGGCAAGGCTGCCAAGGGTAAGACGGCCAAGTCCCAGGCTCGGCATACCGCGCATGCGGCACCGGCCGCACCGAAGCCTGCCCCGCAGGCCAAGAGCGCGACGCCGCGCTCGACCCGCATCGCCAGTCTAAAGAAGCGCGCTTAATCCCTACCTATTGCCGCATGATGGCGGCGACGCAGAGCAGCACGATCAGCGCCAGGAAGAACAGGTCCATATAGGACTTGAGCTCGCCGTCGCGGCGCAGCCGGGCTACGTCGGCGACCACCTGCTTGCGCGCGTTCGTTCCTCCGGAGCCGTCATTGATCGGGCCCTGAAGGCGCCTTGTCTCGGCTTCCAGCTTCTCGATCTTCTGGAAGAAGTAGAACGCGCGCAGCGTCGAGACCGCACGCATCGACGCATAGACCAGCACCAGGATCGCCAGGATCGCCCGGTTCGGATATTTCTCCATGAAGTTCAGGCTGAAATAGACCACCGCCATGAACGCGAAGTTGGTGATGAAGCGGTAGACGAAGCTGAGAAAAACCATGCTGGCTCGAGCCTTGAGGGGTGCGCAGCCGGATCGTGCTGCGAATTCGCGATCGGGACCCAGACCGGGAGCTGGGTTGTGACGGCCCGTCTACGCCAACTTTGTTTCAACAAAGATACTGTAAGTCGCCGCCTTTTAGCCACACGCCGCCATAATGCAAGCCGGACCATGGCGGTGGTGCCTGCCCTGACGCAGCGCACCCGCTATGGCTCAATGGCGATTTGGCGGAAGACGCGTTAGACTGGACGCTGTCGCCACATCTGGGGTCTGCCGATGCCGAAGAAGGGAATCACCGGCCACGACGACTGGGTTCTGACCGAGGCCCTCGCGACCGCCCTGGTCGCGCTGGAGCAGCTCGAACCAAAGCACCAGCCGAACGCGCATATGGACGACATCCGCAAGATTCTGGCGAACGGCAAGGAGCCGGCGGCGGTGAGCCTGCACCTCGCCCAGGCCAAATGCCGCCTGTTTCCCGACCTCGATCCGCTGGAGATCTACCGGGAATACGGCATCGGCGAGGAATATGGCTGAGACGGCCGTCGCCTGTCTCGACGAGAAGCGCTAGTTTCGTGACGTCTTGAGCAAGGGGCATTCGCTGTCGCTCAGCGGCAGAAAGGCGTCCTCGGCAGGTATCTTCTCGACGACGTTGTAATAGTCCCAGGGCGTCTTCACGTCCGAGGGCTTCTTGACCTCGACGAGATAGAAATCGTGCACCAGCTTGTTGTCGGCGCGCAGCCGCGCGCCGCGCGCGTAGAAATCGTCGACCGGCATCGCGCGCATCTGCTCCAGAACAGCGTTGGTCTCGTCCGTTCCGGCCGCAGACGCGGCCTTCAGATATTGCGACACGGCGGAGTAGACGGCGGCCTGCGGCGCGGTCGGCATGGCGTTGTGAAGCTTGTAGAACCTCTGGGCGAACGCGCGCGTTTCCTCGTTGAGCGCCCAATACCAGGCAGTGACGGTCGTCAGCCCCTTGGCCGTTTCGGCCCCCATGGCGTGCACGTCGGTCAGGAACATCAGCTCGGCGACCGCCTTCTGCGGCCCCGCGTTCATTCCGAACTCGTTCCATTGCTTCATCGAGGTCACGAGCTGCTCGCCGGCATTGGCGAACGCAACCACCTTGGCTTTCGAAGCCTGGGCCTGCAGCAGGAAGGAGCCGTAATCGGCATTTCCCAGCGGATGAAAGACCGCGCCCAGCGACTTGGCGCCCGCCGCCGCCAGCACGCGCTGGGACACCTCCACCATGTTGCGTCCGAACGCGTAGTCGGACGCGATGAAGAACCAGCTGTCGTAGCCTTGCGACACCAGCTTTCGGACCGATCCGGCGACCAGATTGTAATTGTCGTGCAGCCACATCAGGCCGGTGCGCGAGCATTGCTTGCCGCCGATCTCGGTGGTGCCGACCGCCGAATAGATCACGATCCTGTTCTTGTCGCGCGCGATCGACTGGATGGCGAGCGCCACCGCGGAGTTTCCGACGTCGGCCACCATGTCGACGCCATCCACGTCGAACCATTTGCGGACGATCTGGGCGCCGATATCCGGCTTGTTCTGATGGTCGGCGACGACGATCTCGGCCTTCAGCCCCGGCGTTGCGCGTTGAAAATCGTCCACGGCCATCCGCGCGGCAACGACGGAGCCGGGTCCGGCCAAGTCCGACAACGGTCCGGTCTGGTCATTGATGATGCCGATCCTGACCACGCCACCGGAGAAATCGGCGGCCGCGCTCCGTTCGGCGAGCGCTGCCGGACCGAGCGCCAGGATGAGGCCGAAGGTCAAACGGCAAAGCCGGCTGCGCCGCGATAGCAATTCTCCAACACGACAAGGCGCCATTGCCCCCTCCGCTTCAGCATCGCGACGGCATGTCGGCGATGATCGATCGATGTCCCCTCGCCCACCGCGCACCGTGCGCCGATCCACGCGGCGCACGGCCGGTCGAAGCTGCCTCGCTATCCCTGCCGCTCGACGGCCTTCCTGACGAACTCCAGCCGCCGCGCCTGCGCCGGCGCAACCCGTTCCTTCATGGCAGCGACGATCGCCGCCGGCGCCGTATCCGGCGAGCCGGCCGCAAAGGGCGGTGCGGGATTGTACTCCATGCGCAGCTGGATCATCTCCGCCGCGGCGCGGCCTCGCAACATCGACACCAGGGTGAGCGCGAAGTCGATGCCGGCGGTGATGCCGCCACCCGTCATGCGATTGCGGTCGACGCAGACCCTCTCCAGCGACAGCTCGGCTCCGAACAACGGCAATGCATCCCTCGCCGTCCAGTGCGTGGCCGCGCGATATCCCTTCAACAGACCGGCGGCACCAAGCACGAGCGAGCCGGTGCAGACCGACGTCACGTATTGCGCGCGCCTCTCCTGCTGCCGCAGAAAGGCGAGAACGTCCTCGTCCAGCATCAGCTCGTCGGTGCCGTAGCCGCCGGGAACGCAGATCACGTCGAGCTGCGGGCAATCGGCGAACGTGACGGTCGGCGTCAGCGCGATGACGGAATCGCTCGGCACGGGCTCGATGCGTTTCCAGACCAGATGCACCGTCACGTCGGGCAGGCTGGAGAAGACCTGGGCGGGACCGGTGAGATCGAGCTGGGTGACGCGCGGAAAAACCAGAAGACCGATCTGCAACGGGCCCGACATGTCCAACCTCGACAACGCGCTTGACGGTTGCAGCCTGCCATGTTGGCCTTGCGGTCGAAATGGCTTAATTCCCTCAATTCTGGACACGCCCATGATCGGCTTCCTGATCTTTCCCGAATTCCAGTTGCTGGACGCGGCCGGTCCGATCTCGGTGTTCGAGATCGCCAGGCGTCACACGCCGAATGCGCCGCGCGTGATCACGGTCGCAACGAAGGCGGGCGCCGTGCGCAGCTCGTCAGGCATCGAGATGCTGGCGCGCAATCTGCGATCGGCAAGCTCGGTCACGACGCTGTTCGTCGCCGGTGGAGAGGGCGTGGAAGCGGCAGCGCACTGCAAGACGACGATCGCCTTCATTCAGCGACTGGCGAGCCGCGGCGTGCGCATCGCAAGCGTTTGCAACGGCGCCTATCTTCTCGCGCAGGCGGGACTGCTGGATGGCCGCTGCGCGACCACGCACTGGTCCTGCACCCGCGACTTCATCGGACGCTACCCGAAGGTGAGGCTCGAACCGGACCAGATCTTCATCCGCGACGATCGGGTGTGGACGTCGGCCGGCATCACGGCCGGGATTGATCTGGCGCTCGCCATGATCGCGCAGGACCATGGCGAGGAGATCTCGCAAGCGACCGCGCGGCAGCTGGTGCTCTATCATCGCCGCAGCGGCGGACAATCGCAGTTCTCGAGCTTGCTCGAGCTCAAGACGCCGAACGGCCGCTTCGGCAGCCTGTTGTCATGGGTGCGCGAGAATTTGGATGCGCATCTCACAGTCGAGGCGCTCGCCGAACGCGCCGGATTGAGCGCCCGGCATTTCGTCCGTTCCTTCACCGCCGAGACCGGATCCACGCCGACCAAGGCGGTCGAGCGCTTGCGGGTCGAGGTGGCGCGCGAGCGGGTGCAGTCCTCCGGGGAGGCCATCGAGCGCGTCGCTCAATCCACCGGCTTTCGCGACCCCGAGCGGATGCGCAGAGCCTTCATCCGCGCATTCGGTCAGCCGCCGCAGTCGCTGCGACGCGCGGCACGAAGCGCATGAGAAGCGGCCGGCCGAACCTAAGGCCCGCCGGCGACCGATCCCGCGATCACCATAACGAGGGCGCCAAGATCGATCTTGCCGTTGACGGTCAGCTCCTCCGAGCTTCTCACCTCTCCCGCGCCCTGGACCTTGAGCGATTGCGGCCGGTCGGCGGCCTGCCGCTGCAGCTCGCCGATGATGGCGTCCTTCAGTTTCTCTTCCAGCATGGGCTCTTCCTTCAGGCTGCCATCGCGCGTCGATGTCGCGCGTCCCGCTCAACCAAGGCGAAGCCGCGCCCTTCGTTCCCGGGTCATGCCAGGCGCCGCGGCAGGCTGTGGTGGATGGTGCAGGCGGCAAGCGCGGCGTGGCCGAATGCGACCGAGATCTGGTGCAGGTCGGTGACGACGTCGCCGATGCCGTAAAGGCCGTCAACCGAGGTGCGCTGATGGTCGTCGACCTTCAGATAGCCCTCCCCGGTGTGCTCGGCGCCCAGCGAGACCGCGAGTTGCGAACGCACCTCGGCACCCATCGCCGGATAGACCGTGTCGAACTGCATCGTGCGGCCATCGGCCAGGACGGCCTCGAGGCCCCCCACCCTCCGCCGCAAACGCAGGCCGGGCGCGAACACGATGTCGACGCCGGCCTCGGCCAGCTCCGATGTCACGCTCTCCTCCTCATCCTGTCCGGTCGCGAGCAGCGTCACCTCGCGCGAGTAGCCGCGCAGGAACAGTGCCTTGCCGGCGGCCCGGCCAAGCGGGCCGACGACGCCGATGCGTCGGCCGATCACCTCGAAGGCGTCGCAGACAGGACAATAGCGCAGCAGCCCGTCCGCAACCGCGGCGCGCCATTGCTCGAACGGCGGATGGCTGTCGACGATGCCGCTGGCGAGGATGACGGTGGTGGCCTCAAGCGCGCCGCCGTTCCAGATCGCCTGAAAGCCGTCGTCGCGCGGCTGCAAGGCGGTGACCTCGGCCTCCACGCGCTCGACGGCGAGCTCGCCCAACTGCGCCGACATGCGCGCGATCAGGTCCGCGCCGGAGAGACCGTGGACGAAGCCGGGAACATTGTGGCTGCGGGGGATCAACGCGGCCCGGCTGGCGCCAGTGTCCACGACGCAGGCGCTGCGGCGGAAGCGTGCCAGATAGATCGCGGCCATCAGCCCGGCAGGGCCGCCGCCGACGACCAGGCAATCAAACCGCGCGCCCGTCATTTGGGGTTCGGGTCCTGCAGACCGGCGCCGGGCTCCTGCAGATGCCCACTTCGTGCCAGCCGGACTGCGTTGCCGAGCGCGCGCGCCGCGTTCTGCACCTCCTGCTGGAATTCCCCGTCGTCATCGAGCTCGCGATGCGAGGTGGCATATGGCTCCATGTAACCGACATAGCCGTCGAGCTCGGCAAAGCGCCCCGCCGAGATCAGCTGCATGTCGGTCAGCCAGTCCGACAAGGCGCGGCGCACGCCCTCGGCACCGACGGCATCACCATGAACGACCACGCCGAAATGACGGCCGGCGAGATGGCGCGGATAGGGCCAGCCCTTCAGCTCCATCGCCTTGGCCTCGTCGGCCTTCTTGCCATGCGTCGAGGTCGGATCGGGATTGCCGCCGTCGGCGCAGACCATGCGGTCCATCATCGCCTTCAGCCCGGAAGGCACGTGGTACCAATTCACCGGCGTCACGATCAGGATGCCGTGGGCCGCGACCCACAGCGGATAGATCTCGTTCATCCAGTCGCCGGTCTGCCCCAGCGAATAGTTCGGATAGCAGCTGCACGGCCAGTGACAGAGCGGCATCGCGGTCGAGACGCAGGATTTGCAGGGATGAATGGTCTTGCCGAATTCCGAGGCGAGGCGCGACAGATCGAGGATGTCCACGGCAAACCCCATCTCGACGAAGACGGGCTCGGCCAGCTTGACCAGACGCCAGGTCTTGGACATCTCGCCGGGACAGCTGTGCTCGCTGCGGGCCGAGCCGTTGATGACGAGAATGCGCGGCGTCCCCTGCGCATCGTCATGCCGACGCTGCGCTGCCAGGATCTTCGCGCGCGCATCGAGCCAATCGACGGCAATGTCGTAATCGGGGTCGGAGAAACCTGCGCCCGCCTTGCGCGTCAGCGGTGCCTTGCGCGAATGGCTATAGGCGTCCCAGGCGGCACCGACGACGGCATCGAGCTCGCGCTGCAGCGGGGCAAAGGCGGGATCGACGAACTGACGCTTGTAGCGCCGCTCGAACTCCTCGCGCGACAGCTTGACGGGCGGCATCCCCTTGCGAATTTCGGCGTCCGTCATGCTGGCTCCCGGCGAAGGCGGTATCATCCGACCAACCCGGCGGGCAGCACCCGGTTCCTTGCCGCTACTGGCGCGCCACGTCCTGCGGCGTATCGAATTTCGCGATACGCTGGTCCAGCCGCCACAGCTCGATGCGATGGGCCAGCACGAGCGAGGCGGCCTCGCGCTTGGCCTGCTCGTCATTATCGCAGACGAGATTGATGCATCCGAACACATGCCCGTCCGGATCGATCTGGAACGCGCGGTAATGCTTGATACTTCGCATGATCATCCTCCGCGTCTTGGGTAGACCGGCGCGCTCAGCCAGTCCGTCAGGTTCGAGGTCACGTCGTTCTGCTTGGCGCGCTGCAGCAGCAGCTCACGCTCCTTGCCCGGCGGCAGGCTGAGTGCGCGCTCGCGGGCGTTTTCGGCAAATGCGGCCAATCGCTCCTGGAGCGATTGGGTCTGTTTCCTGCGGTTGCGTTTGGCGGTCATTGTTCTTCGCGGTGATTTCGGTTGGACGGAAATCGGCCCCGGCCGGGATCGGGTGCCGGGGTCGAGGTTCTCTTGTCATTCAGCTTCCGTCGCAACGGCGGGTTCCGGCATTTCAAAAAGTTAAAGCTGCGCGATTTTGCGCGAGGACGGCGGCATGGTCCCTCGTGCTCGCGTGCCGCTCGTCACGACAATCGACTGCGCCGGAACCGAATTACTGATTCGCTTGTTCATGAAGGACTTGAAGGAGGATCATCATGGCAAAAGCAGCATGGAAACGGCCGGGCTCACCGATCGGCCGCAAGGGACCGCGCAAGGCCAATCCCGCGTACAAGCGCCGCGCGCGCCAACCGTGGACGCCCGCGGATGTGAGCAAGCTGAAGCAGCTCGCGAAGGGAAACACGCCGACCGGCGTGATGAGCATCAAGCTGCAGCGCCCGGTCGCGGCCATTCGCAGCAAGGCCCATCGCGAAGGGATTTCGCTGCGTCCGGCCAACCGCTCACCCTACAACCGGCGAACCAAAGCCGCGAAGCGGCGTTGACGGAAGGCACCGCCGGGTGACAACCGGACACAACGGGGACGATGGACGTGGCGCTCATTTTTCCGGTTTCTGCCCACGACACCAGCGCATCGGTACGCGCCGACATCTAACCCGTTCCCGGCGCGTGCAGCCTCCTGATTGCTCCACACTTCGCCCCCTTCACACGGACAGGGCAAGCCGCCGTCAATCCGGCGGCTGCAAGCCCGGCGAGCGCAGCCACTCGCTCATCTGAGACCCGGTCTCTGCCTGGCGCGCCTTGCGCAACATCTCGTCGCGAGCCACTCCGGGCGGAAGCAACTTGGCTTCTTCGCGCAGCCGCTCCGCTTCGGCGGTCAGACGTATCAGCGGATCCGTTTGCTTCATTCGACGCCGCGTCAACATGGGCGTTCTCCCTGATCACTGGGTCGGAGCGCTCCGTTGCGTTCTCACAGATTGAGGTCATCGCCCGCAGGCGACGCTCCCATAACGTTCCAGAAGCGGAACGGTTGCGTGCCGGGGTCGGAAGCACGACAGGGACTCTGCGAAACAAGCGCGCTTGCGTAACATGGGTTAAATTAGTCGGTGGCCAAATTTGCTAATTTAGGAACGTCGGATGACCGCCTGGGATTGGCGCAAATGAACAACTATCGCCGACTGCAGAAAACCTGCGAGAGCCAGGCCGCTCTCAGCTCCTCGCCCGCAGCGCGAACTGCGCTACTAGAAATGGCGGAGGAGTATCGCGCGCGAGCCGAATACAAGGCGCTTCATGGGTCCGAGCCAGCCAATCCCGAACGCACTGAAGGTCTCGGCCGAACCAGCCGTCCCCGATCTTGATCAACTACGCCGATAGAGCTGCAGATAGCTCGGCGAGTACAGCGCGGTGTCCTTGAGCGCGTCGAGATCGTTGATGGTCAGGATGCGATCGCGCAGCACGATCAGGCCGGACGCACGCAGCTCCTGCACCGTCCGATTGAGATGGACGACCGACAGGCCGGTGGCATCGGCGAGGTCCATCTGCGTGACCGGCATGACGCAGGAATTTGCGTCGACCATCCCGACGGGGCGAAGCCGCTCGAATATCTCGCAAAACAGATGCGCCACGCGCTCCAGGGCGGTGCGGCGACCAAGGTTGATGGCCCATTCGCGCTGGATGGCGTTGTTGACGAGGGTCTCGCACCAGAACGCCTCGGCGAGCGAGCGAGCGTCCCTCGTCAAACTCTCGAAACGCGCGCGCTTGATCTCGGCGTAGACCACCGGCGTCATTGTCGCGATGGAATGGTCCATCACGGGGAGCAAGAACGCGTGCGAGTCGCAGCTCTCGCCGGGAAAGATGAAATTGACGATCTGGCGCCGGCCGTCCTCGAGCGACTTGTAGCGGCAGAGCCAGCCCGATAGCACAACCCGGACGCTATCGACGGGATCGCCCTCCGAAATCAGGTCTTCACCCGCCCCCGCGTGCTCGAGACCTTCGAGCAACGCATATTCGAGCGATGCACGGGCCTCCGTCGACAACGGCCGCAGCACATTCAGCCGGCGAATGACCAGCTCCACCAGGCTGCGATCGGAGGTCGACAAGGACATCAATCAGCCACCGCCGGTGTGTGGAACGCGCGCTTGCTCCGCGGAATGGCGATGGTGCATTGTAACCCCGCGGGGTCGAATGCCAGGGTGGTCTCCCCCTTGAACTCGAACGCCAGCGTCCGCTCCAGAAGCTCCGTGCCAAAACCCTTTCGGAGCGGCGGCTTGACCTGTGGCCCTCCGTGCTCGCGCCATTTGAACACGAGCTCCGCGGGCTGGGCGCCTTCATCGAGGCGCCAGGAGATTTCAACACGTCCGCTCGGCTGGCTCAAGGCGCCATATTTCAGCGCGTTCGTCGCAAGCTCGTGGATCGCGAGCGCGAACGTTTCGGCGGCCTTGGGCTGGAAGCGCACCTTGGGACCTGAGACCTGCATCTGCTCGCCCTCGCGCGCATTATAGGCGAGAAGCTCCTCGACCACGAGATATTCCAGGTCGACACCGCCCTCGGGATCGCGTGTCACCAGCGCCTGGGTGCGGGCAAATGCGTTGAGCCGTCCGTCGAGATGGGATGCATATTCCTCGACAGTGGTGGCGGAGTCGGCCGAACGGCGGGCGATGGAGCGCACCACGCCAAGCGTATTGCGAACGCGGTGCTGCAGCTCGGCCAAAAGCAGGCGCTGCCGCTCCTCGGCGCGGGTGATCGCCGGAACATCGATGAAAGTGACGACGACGCCGGCGATGGCATCGTCGATGCTGCGATAAGGCTGGATGCGCACGATGTAGCGCGTGCCGCCGTCCAGCGCGCTCAGCTCACGCTCGGTGCTCGCAAGCGTACGCAGCACGCGGCGAATGTCGTCATAGAGCTCCTCGATCGGGATGCGCGCCTTGATGTGAGCGATCGGCCTGCCCGTGTCGGTCTCCACGAGATGCAGGACCTGGGTAATCGCCGGTGTGAAGTTCATCACGCGCAGCTCATTGTCGAGAAAGACGGTCGCGATGCGCGTGCTCTCCAGGAAACTCTTGAGATCGCGGGTGGCGCGCGTCAATTCCTCGACACGGTGCGTCAGCTCGCCGTTGATGATGGTCAGCTCCTCGTTGACCAACTGCAACTCCTCGGGCGAAGCTCCGGGCTCCTCGTGGGCCAAATGTAACTCCTCGTTGAGAGACTGGTATCCTCGTGGACGGTATCGGCTACTCAGGGATGCTCTTCAGGGTTGCTCTCGAACTCCTCGAATGTGGCCTGGAGGCGCTCGCCTGTGGCGCGCAGCTCGCTCCCGGGACGCTCGACATGCCCGGCGTGCACTGGCCCCTACCATAGCAAAAATCGACATTCTCCCAACGGATCAAAGGCAAATGATGATGGAGTCGCGTTTGGCCATGGAACCCACCTTGGCTTCCATCGTTGGGAGCAAACCGGCCTCCGACCCTATGTTCCCATCGGTCCGGCAGGCTTGCTGGAGGGATCATGTCTGTATCCACCGCCCCGCCTAGGCCAAGCTCGCCACTAGCGGGTCGCCGTATCCTCGTGGTCGAGGATGAATATTTTCTCGCCGATGACATCGGCAAGGCGCTGCGCGCGCTCGGCGCGGAGATCGCCGGTCCCGTCGGCCACATCGAGGATGCCGTCGAGATACTGCACGATGGCGGCGTTCTGGATGCAGCCGTGCTCGACGTGAACATCCGCGCCCAGCCGATCTTTCCCGTCGCCCGGGAGCTTAGGGCACGCCAAGTGCCCTTCGTGTTCACCACGGGCTACGACAGGATCAGCATCGAGCCGGAATTCCAGGACGTGCCGATCTGGGAGAAGCCGATCGACATCGTGGCCATGGTGCGGAATCTGGCGAGCCTCGTCGACGGTCAACCGTCATCGCCGCAGCAATCATCGCCTGAAAGGGCTGCGCCTGCGGGATGAGCGAGCCCGCAACCAAACCCGGATCAAAACAGATGCGCGAAGGCGAGCCAGGCGGTCACCGCCAGGCACAACACAACGCGCCGTAAGGTAGCGCGACGCGCAAGACGGCAAGCCTTTCCGCGTCAGCTCATCATCATCCAGGTAAATGCCGCCACCATCACGAGAAAACCCGTGATCGCGGTCGCGACAAAGGCCTGTTCGATGCGATCCATCGCCATCGCAGCCCCTTTCCAGCCCACGCAATGTGACCGCTTCGGGGCCGCCGCGCATTAGGCTATGTGAATCGGCTTTCCTCCTTTTGTCAGTCCGCCGGTTCAGCCGGGCAGCGCCGCGGAAATTGCGACGACATCGCCCTACGACTTCGCCGTTCCCGGCTCGGCCATCTTGCGATGCTGCCTGGCCAGCATCTCGTTCGGCGTGACGTTGGCGACCGTGGTCTGGATCTTGTTCTTCAGCCCGGTGACGACATCGGCCTCGCCGCGCAGCATCGCATCGAACCCCGCCTTGGCGACGTCGTAGGCGCCGTCCTTCTTCTCGGTGCCGACCTTGGTGTCCATCATGTCGGCACGGCGGAAAAACTCGGTTTCGGTGGCGCCCGGCATCAAGCAGGTGACGGTAACGCCGCTGTCGCGCAATTCCTCGCGTAGCGCGAAGGAGAATGAGTCCAGAAACGCCTTGCTGGCGTTATAGGCCGCCTGGAAACTGCCGGGCGTGAAGCCCGCGATCGAGCCCGTGATCAGGATGCGCCCGGACTTGCGCCGCAGCATCTCGTTGCCGGCGCGATGGATCAGATAGAGCGTCCCGGTGATGTTGGTGTCGACGAGATGCTTGATCCTGGCGAAGTCCTGATCGAGGAACGCCTTGCCGAGGCCGATTCCGGCGTTGGCCAAGAGCGCATCGATCGGCCGGTCGCCGACCGCGGCACAGAGCTTGTCGACGCCCTCGGTGGTGGCGAGATCGGCTTCAATGGCCTCCACGCTGACGCCGAGCCTGCGCAGATCGACCGCCACCCGCTCGATCATCGGCTCATCAGCCGCGATGACGAGGTTGAAACCCGCCTGGGCACAGCATCTTGCGAGTTCCAGGCCGATACCGGTGGAAGCGCCGGTGACGATTGCGAGTTGATTGGCGGGCATGAGCGTGTCCTCGCTTGAGGTTGATCACGCCCAATCACTGCCCTGCGCTCTCGTTCCTATCCGCGTCGCGATTTGCGCGAGCCGGTGCAGTGCGAAGAATTTGCGCGCGGCGTTAGCAACCATCGTTCACGCCTCGACTTAGATGGCCAACTGGTTCAGTCGGGAGGACGAAGGATGAAGGCGCTGGTTTGGCACGGCAAGGAGGACATCCGCTGCGACACCGTCACCGACCCGGAGATCCAGGACCCGCGCGATGCCATCATCAAGGTCACGAGCTGCGCGATCTGCGGCTCCGACCTGCACCTCTTCCACAATTTCATCCCGGGCATGCTGCCCGGTGACATCATGGGCCACGAGACCATGGGCGAAGTGGTCGAGGTCGGCTCCGGCGTCGACGGCAAGTTGAAGAAGGGCGATCGCATCGTCGTGCCCTTCACAATCATCTGCGGCGAATGCGACCAGTGCAAGCGCGGCAATTTTTCCGTGTGCGAGACGACCAACCGCAAGCGCCATCTGGCCGACAAGGTATTCGGGCACACTACGGCGGGCCTGTTCGGATACACGCATCTGACCGGCGGCTATCCAGGCGGCCAGGCCGAATATCTCCGCGTGCCCTATGCCGATGCGACCCACATCAAGGTGCCACCGGGCATTCCCGACGAGCAGCTGTTGTTCCTCAGCGACATCTTCCCGACCGGCTGGCAGGCCGCCGTGCAATGCGACATCGAGCCGACCGACACCGTCGCGATCTGGGGCTGCGGTCCCGTGGGGCAGATGGCGATCCGCAGCGCCATCCTGCTCGGCGCGAACCAGGTGATCGCGATCGACTGCCTGCCCGAACGGCTCAGCATGGCGGAAGCCGGCGGCGCCACCACCATCAACTTCGAGACCGAGAGCGTGGTGGAACGGCTGAACGATCTCACCGACGGCAGGGGACCGGAAAAGTGCATCGATTGCGTCGGCATGGAATCGCATGTGATGGCCTCCCTGCCCGACACGCTGCTCGACCGCGCCAAGCAGATGGTGATGGCGGAAAGCGACCGGCCCCACGTGCTGCGCGAGATGATCTATGTCTGCCGGCCCGGCGGCATCATCTCGGTGCCGGGCGTGTACAGCGGCCTGTCCGACATGCTTCCGATGGGCGCCTTCATGAACAAGGGCCTGACGATGCGGACCGGCCAGACCCACGTCAACCGCTGGACCGACGATCTGCTCCGCCGCATCGAGGAGGGCGAGATCGATCCCTCCTTCGTCATCACCCACACCGTCCCGCTCGAACAAGGACCGGAGATGTACCAGGTGTTTCGCGACAAGCGCGACTCCTGCGTCAAGGTCGTGCTGAGGCCCTGAAGGAGCAAGCCATGTTTCATTTCTCCAACATCGTCCGCACCAAGGGCGATCCGAAAATCGTCGAGGGCGGGCCGAGCCTGAAGCGGCCGGAAGATCAGCTCGCCCGCGCGCTCGGCTGGTTCAGCATCGGTCTTGGTGTCGTCGAGTTCTTCGCGCCGAGACGCGTCACGGAAACGCTGGGCATGGAAGGCCATGAGACCATGGTCCGCGCCTTCGGCGTGCGCGAGATCCTGGCCGGGATCATGTCGCTGTCGGTCGACAAGAACGCCGGCCTGTGGGCCCGCGTCGGCGGCGACGGTCTCGATGCCGCCGCGCTGCTGTCGGGGCTGACAGCCGACAATCCCAAGAAGGGCAACATCGCGCTGGCGCTCTTGATGGTCGGCGGCATCGCCATGCTCGACTACCGCGCCGCGCAGGACACCAAGCCAAGGCGCCCGCCGCGCGAGGCACGGCGCAAGCTGTATCCGAACCGCAGCGGTTTCCCCAAGGGCATCGAGGGCGCGCGAAACGCGGCCAAGCAGATTGCAGCGCCCGCCGGTAATGAGGTGAAGCAAGGCGATGAGCGTCGAGTCCCGTGATAAAGCTGCGTGGTGGGAATCCGCCGTCATCTACGAGATCGCACCGATCTCCTTCCAGGACTCCAACGGCGACGGCAAGGGCGATCTCGCCGGCTTGCTGTTGCGGATCGACTACCTGAAATGGCTCGGTATCGACGCAGTCTGGCTGACGCCGATCTACAAAAGCCCGGCTCGCGACCTCGGCTACGACATCTCCGACTATTGCGCGATCGATCCTGCCTTCGGCAGCCTCGAGGATTTCGACCGGCTGCTCGAAGCCCTGCACGCCGAAGGCATCCGCCTCATCCTCGATCTCGTCCCCAATCACACCGCCAATGATCACGAATGGTTCGTCGAGAGCTCCAGCTCGCCCGCCAGCGCCAAGGCCGACTGGTACATCTGGGCCGATGCGGCCGAGAACGGCGGCCCGCCCAACAACTGGCTGAGCCGCTTCGGCGGCAGCGGCTGGGAATGGTGCGAGGCGCGGCGGCAATACTATTATCATTCCTTCCTGGTGGAGCAGCCCGACCTCAACTGGCGCAATCCGCAGGTGCGCGCCGCGATCGCGGACGTGATGCGCTTCTGGCTCGACCGCGGTGTCGACGGCTTTCGCGTCGATGCCAGCGCGGTCCTGATCAAGGACGAATTCCTTCGCGACAATCCGCCGAATCCGGCGGCCAAGGGCAAGCCGCCGCCGCAGCGCCAGACGCCCGTCTTCACCGACGACCGGCCGGAGACGATGGATTGCATCGAATTCATCCGCGAGGTGATCGACGGCTATCGGGGGCGCATGCTCTGCGGCGAAGTCCAGGGCAAGACCGACCGCATCGGCCACTTCTACGGCAACGACAGGCCGCGCCTGCATCTGCCGCTCAATTTCGCCCTGCTCGACTCGCAATGGGACGCATTGTCGCTGCAGGCAGCGATCGATGCGTATTTCAACGCCATCCCCGAGCACGCCTGGCCGGTCTGGATCGTCGGCGGCCACGACAAGCAGCGGGTCGCGAGCAAGATCGGTGAGGCGCAGATGCGCGTGCTGGCGATGCTGCTGATGACGCTGCGGGGAACGCCGTTCCTCTTCATGGGCGACGAGATCGGCCGCAAGCGCGTGCCCATTCCGCCCGACCGCGTTCACGATCCCTTCGAGAGGCTGGTGCCGGGATATGGCCTCTGCCGCGATCCCGAGCGCGCACCGATGCGATGGGATGACAGCCCCGACGGCGGCTTCACCACGGGCCGTCCGTGGCTGCCGCTGGAGCCTCCCGATGGCGCAGCCAACGTTGCCGGGCAGCGGCGCGACGAGCGTTCGATCCTGGCGCTGTTTCGCGCGCTGATCGCGCTGCGGCGCGAGCATGCGGGGCTGCATCACGGCGGTCACGAGCCGCTGCGCGCGCAGAACGACGTTCTCGCCTACAAGCGGACCGACGGCCGCAACGAATTTCTGGTCGCGCTCAACATCGCCGCCGAGCCGCGCAAATGGCACTGGCTGGGCCGCGGCCGCCTGCTGATGTCGACGCATCTCGACCGGCCGCCGGAGCCGTTGCCGGACGCGTCCATCCTGCTGCGGGGCAATGAAGGCGTGATCATCGCGCTCGATCCGCGCTGAAGGCCGCGAGGAACCATCCGCTCGGCAGAGAGTCTGATCAACGCCTCCGACGTCCCCCCTG
This sequence comes from Bradyrhizobium sp. AC87j1, assembly GCF_002936975.1. NCBI lineage: Bacteria > Pseudomonadati > Pseudomonadota > Alphaproteobacteria > Hyphomicrobiales > Nitrobacteraceae > Bradyrhizobium > Bradyrhizobium sp. AC87j1. Next base: position 52,087 of record NZ_PTFE01000013.1, on the reverse strand, counting down.
CCGGAGGCAGACTGCACGAAACCGCAACCCCGGCGCTCACCGCCCCTTCAGGCGCCGGGGTTAGCGGCGTGGGTCTGGGAGGCAGGTCACCTTGGAGACAAGCCATTTGGAGACATCCATGGGCAAGACAAAGGGACTTCAGCAACGCATCGTCGGCAAGACCAGGCAAGCCGTCGGCGAGATCATCGGCGACCAGGATCTGCACGATGACGGCAAGGCCGAGGCCCAGCGCGGCCGTGACGAACAGGACAAGCCGAGCAAGCTCAACCCGCTGAAGAAGCTCAAGCAGCTGACGTGAACGCAGAGCCGCGACCAGCACTTACCAATGCAGCGCGGCGCACTGACAAAGGCCTGTCGCCGGTCACGGGGAGACGACGACGTTCGCGCTGGATTGCCGCCGCCGAGCTCGGCCTGATCAGCAGCACCTTCTCGACCATCGTCAGCCAGCTCTTCGCCGCCCGGATCGGCCGCGATGCCGCAGTCGACTGGATGACGGTCGCCGCCATTCCCGCGCGCGACTGGGCGATCAGCGCGGAGCCGTCCTGGACTGCGGTCCTGACCGGGATCGCCTTCCATCAATGGGCGGATTTTTCCTGGGCGCTGGTGTTCTTCGGTGTGCTCGGACGCTGGACCGCCGACTTGCGGCCGGCGACCATCCTGCTGCTCGCGCTGCCCTGGGCGGTGTTCTCGTCAGCCACGGAATGGTTCGTGCTGGTGCCGCTGTTTCCGTTCTGGCAGCCGCTGTTCACGCTGCAGCAGCCCTATTGGATCGGCCTGCTCGTTCATGGCACCTCGGCCCTGATGTATCCTCTGTTCGCCCGGTTGCGCTGGAGGCGCGGCGCTGCAGCCGAGCGCGACATCCGCTTCACCAACGCCTGGATCACCGGTGCGCTGGCTGTGATGGCGCTGTTAGGCGCGATCGCGTTGTTCGGCAGCCACGGCTACGAGCCGCCGTGGATGGGCCGCGACAGGGATGCGGACCAGACCTACATCCGTCACATGACGGCGCATCATGCCCAGGGTATCGAGCTGGCCCGGATCGCCGTGGAGCGCGCCCAGGACCCGCATCTGCGCAAGCTCGCGATGCTGATGGTCGCGAGCCAGGCCGGCGAGAGCCGGATCTTCGAGAACTGGTGGCTGAGCTGGTTCGACACGGAGATGCCCGACTGCAGCACCGAAGAGCGTGCCGCCATGCCGGGTTTCCTGACTCAGGCCGAGATGCGACAGGTCAAGGCCGCGCCGGCGGACCGGTTCGACGCGGTGTTCGTGGAGACCATGAGCAAGCATCACATGGGCGCGGTCAGGATGGCCGACCGGATGTGGCGGAGTAGCGGAGACCCACGGCTGCGCATCATGGCGCATGCCATTCGTCACGCCCAGCAGGGCGAGATCGCGCTGATGCACGATGCGAGCGGCATTTCGGCGGTCGCCACGGCCGTCCGCAACATGCTCGGCGACAACGTCAACTAGGGCGCCCCTACTCGCGCCAGAACTCCGCAAGCTCCTCCGCGGTCACCAGGTCGACCTGGCCGTGAAAGCGGGTGCGGTACATCGTCATGAGCGCGTCGTGCCCGACGTCGGACGAGCTGCACAAGGCGTCCTCGACGATCACGACCCTGAAGCCGAGATCGACCGCGCTCAGGACCGTCGAGAGCACGCAGACGTCGGTCTCGGCGCCCGAGATCACAACCGTGCCGACGTTCTTGTCGATCAGCCGGCCCGCAAGGGCGGGATTGCTGAACGCGGAATAGGCCGGCTTGTCGATGATGGCAGCCGGCGGAACGAACTTGCTCAGCGCGGGCACCAGCTCGAGTGCGGATGGCGGCAGATGCTTGCGCGTGGCCTGGCTCCAGCGATGAAAATAGCTCTGCCACTGGCCGGGCCGATCTTCCGGATTCTGCGGCGTGATGAAGCGCGTGAAGATGGTTCTGGCCTGGTGGCGCGCAACGATCGAGACGATCGCCGGCAAGACCCGCTCCATCCACGGCGTCGCCCACAGACCGCCGGGGGCGAAAATGTTCTGCATATCGATGCAGAGGTGAACGGCCTCCCTGATCTCGGCCACTTCCGACGTGCTGTCCCTCATCGTCCTCCACCGTCAAGCATTCGGCGATCAATTGCGAATGCGAAGGCGACGGTTTTGGTTCCGAACCGCCGCGGTGCAGAGGTGGACTTGGAACCCGCGACGCGCGGTTACGCCGGCGTTGCGGTCGGCGCCACGTCGAGGCGAACCGCAATCCCATTCAGCTCCGGGCTTGGCGCCGGGTAGAGCTTCATGACGAGCGGATCATGGCCGGGGACGATGTGCTCCGCGCTAGGCGCCGTGGCGCGCAGCTTGTCGAAGCCCACCAGCATGTCGCCGACATGAAACGCCGTCGTGAACGGTCGCTCGCTGGTCATGTTCTCGTAGAAATGACTGACGTCGGAGGCGAGCACGACAGGGCCGCGGCGTGTGTTGACGCGGACGAATTGAAGACCGGCCGAGTGGCCGCCGGCCGCATGCACCGTCAGACCGGGCGCAATCTCTGCATCGCCATCGTAGAACAGCACCCGGCGCGCGTAATTCAGCCGCACGATCCCGCAGACGTCCTCGACCTCGAACGAATGCGACAGCCGCGGATATTGCATATAGCGCCCGGTGGCATAGGCGAGCTCGCGTTCCTGGAGATGAAATCGCGCATTGGGAAGCCGGTCGAAATTACCGACATGGTCGTAGTGCAGATGGGTGAGGATCACGTCCTTGACGTCGGCGGGGTCGATATCGAACGCGGCAAGCGTCTCCACCGGGCAGCGCAGGAAATTCCGCCTGCGCTGCCTGGCCACTTCCGCGTTGAAGCCGGTGTCGATGACGAAGCTGCGCCCGCCTCCCCGCGCCAGCCACATGAAATAGTCCATCGGCATCGGCCCGTCATGCGGGTCGCCGCCGATGAAGTGCTCGCTCCGCTGCGCCTCCCGCGTTGCGTAGCGGATCGCAAAGAGCTCGTAATCCGGGTCAGCCATGGGAGTTGTTCAGGAACCCGCCGCGTCGACCTCGTTGAAGGCCTCGCGCGCATTGCGGAAGGCGTCGATGCCGGCGGGCACGCCGCAATAGACCGCGACCTGGAGCAGGATCTCCTTGATCTCCTCCTTGGTCAGCCCGTTCTTCAGGGCGCCTTTGATGTGCAGCTTCAGCTCATGCGGCCGGTTCAGCGCGCCGAGCATCGCCAGATTGACGATCGAGCGCGTGCGCCGGTCGACGCCGGGCCGCGTCCACAAGGCACCCCAGCAAAATTCGGTCGACCATTCCGCCATCGTGCGCGTGAACTCGTCGGCCCCGGCAATCGACTTGTTGACGTAGTCCTCGCCGAGCACCTCTTTACGAACCTTGAGGCCCTTTTCGAACAGTTCGGTCTTGCTCATGATCGTCCCTTTCAGGTCTTGAGAGAGTTGAGTTGGAAGTTGATTAGCGCGATGGCGGTCGCAGCGATTGCAGGAGATTGCCGACGTCGTCGACAGTATCGAGCCGCCAGATTGCATCGATGGCGCGGTCCGCGTCCCAGTCGCTTCGGCCGGTCCGCACGGCCTCGCGCAGCTTGGCCTCGAGGTCGTAATCTGTGAGCGGCGCGGCAAGACTGCCACGCGGCGCGATCACGGTCTCGGTGAGGACCTCACCGGACGACAAGCGCAATGTCACGCGCGCCGCGCCATCGGGCATCTCGCTATCCAGCTTCGCCCTCACCTTCTGCCGCAGCTGCGCGATGTCGGTCCGGACCACCGTCTCATGCGCGAATTCGGCCACCCCGGCCGTGCCGAGCAATAATCCGCACGCCACGCAATGATGGATGCTGACGCGCGCATCGCGCTCGTTGTTGACCGGGCGATCGCCGCGGGCGAGCAGCAGCGCCGAGCCCTGCACCGTCACCAACTCGATCTGATCGCCGCGTCCAGCGATGCGCTCGCGCAGTGAGAGACAGGCGTCGATCACCGCGTGAAAGACGATGCCGGCGGGGTAAGGCTTGTAGGTGTTCTTCGCAATCTCCCAGGTCTTGCCGAGACCGTCGAGCAGGCGAGCAATATCGGGCTCGTCTCCCATGGTGCGCGCCCATCCGAGCGGGCCTTCGATGGCGCGGGGCGCCGCCTCAAAGCCCTGCTGCGCGAGTAGCGCGGCGAACAATCCGTTCCGAGCCGCGTTGCCGACGCTGACATTCTTGGCGGCACTGGGCAGGTTCTCGACATTGCCCGACGACTGGCTGGCCGCAAGTCCGATCGCGTTTGCGATCCCCTCAGCGGGCAGGCCTAGTAGTTTCGCGCACGCCGCCGCCGCGCCAAAAATCCCGCAGGTCGAGGTGATGTGCCAGCCGCGCGCGTAGTGGCGTGGCGAGACTGCATTGCCGATGCGGCACTCCACATCCACGCCGAGAATGAACGCGGTCAATACCTCCCGCCCCGACAGTTTGCGCATCCCCGAAAGCGCCAATATGGGCGCGGCAACCGGCGCGGCGGGATGAATGATTGTCTCGGGATGGGTGTCGTCGAAGTCGAGCAGATTAGCCGAGATGGCATTGAGAAATGACGCGCACAGCGCATCCATCGGCTGCGAGTGACCAATGACCGTCGATGTCGCGGTCCCGCTGAACGGCGACAGCGTTCGCATCGCCGCGATGACGACAGGATCGCGTGCGGAGCCGAGCGCCGTCGCGAAGAAATTGAGGATCGATCGTCGCGCCTCAAGGCTCTGCGCCTCCACCTCCGCCCAGGACGAAGCAGCGACGAAATCGGCGAGCGTCTTGCTCACACTCGGAATTGGGACTTGCGGCACGCGGAGTGTCTTCCTCGTTTTCCCGAACCTTATGCCGATCCGCGGCAAACTGTCGACCCCAAATGTTATGCTTGACAGCTTGTCTGACAATCATAACAATCCGGCCCGTTGGCGCGGGATCCCCGCTGCCACGACGACGGTGGCCGAGACGGCCGGCCGGCGAACGCGTTCGACCAACGAGATGAAGAAGGCGCGCCCGTCACGGGATCGCGCGACAGGGAGCAGACGATGGCGGGAGAGATTCTCGGCGTAATCGGCACGGGCCGCATGGGCGGTCCGATGGCGGGACGATTGATGGACGCGGGCTATTCGCTCGTCGTCTATGACACACAGGCCGAGGCGACTCAGCCGCTGGTTAAGCGCGGCGCGCTCCTCGCCAGTTCGCCGGCCGACGTCGCCTCACGCTCCGACATCGTGCTCGCCAGCCTGCCGACGCCCGACATCGTCAAGGCCGTTGCGCTCGGCCAGGACGGCATCAGCAGCGGCAACCGTGCGAAGATCGTCATCGATCTCTCGACCTCGGGTCCAGGCGCGGCGAAGTTCGTCGCGGAAGGCCTCAAAGCGAAAGGTATGACACTGGTCGATGCGCCCGTGAGCGGCGGCATCAAGGGCGCCGTCAACGGCTCGCTGGCGGTGATGGTCTCGTGCCCGCAGGCAACTTACGACACCGTGCAGCCGATCCTGAAGAACTTTGGCAAGCTGTTCTACACCGGCGACAAGCCCGGCGTGGCGCAGACCGCCAAGCTCGCCAACAACCTGATGGCGGCCGCAGCCCTCGTGATCACCTCGGAAGCCGTCGCGATGGGCGTCAAGGGCGGCGTCAACGCCAAGGTGCTGATCGACATCATCAACGCCAGCAGCGGTCGCAACAGCGCCTCCGAAGACAAATTCCCCCGCGCGGTGCTGCCCGGCACCTTCGATTTCGGCTTCGCCACCGGCCTCTCCTACAAGGACGTCCGTCTTTGCGTGGACGAGGCCGAGGCCATGGGCGTGCCGATGGTCTGCGGCGCGGTGGTGCGGCAGATGCTCGCGATCACCAACGCCAAATACGGCGCCTCATCCGACTTCACCTCGATCGCCAAGGTGCTCGAAGAGTGGGCCGGGGTCGAGATGCGCGGCTGATCGCGCGAGCCAGGGGAGAGCGACCCGCGATGACGATCGGCCCGACCGTATCAGGCAAGGTCCCGCTCTCGCGCCAGATGGCGCGGAGCGTGCTTACGCTGGATATTGGTGATTTCGGGCCGGAAGTCGTGGCCAAGGCAAAGCTCTGCCTGCTCGACTTCCTGTCCTGCGCCTTCGAGGCGGGCCATCATCCCTGGAGCCGCCAGGTGATTGCGATCGCGCAAGCCGGCGGCAGCGCAACGATCATCGGGACGTCGCAGCTCTCCTCGCCAGCCGACGCAGCTTTCGCCAATGCGGTGATGGGGCACGGTCTCGTGCGCGAAGACATGCATGCGGCCAGCATCGCGCACCACGGCGTGGTGATCTGGCCGGCCCTGCTGGCGCTGTCCGAACAGACGCCGCTGCACGGCGCGAAGCTGCTGGCGGCCGCCATTATCGGCTATGAAACGGGCGCGCGGATCGGCCGCGCGCTGTTGACCTCGGACCTCGCACGCCTCTATCGCCCGACAGGCCTCGTCGCCCCCTTGGGCGCAGCGCTGGCGGGAAGTTTTGCGCTCGGGCTTTCCGAGGACCAGGCCACCAGCGCCGTCGCGATCGCGGCCAATACTTCTAGCGGTCTCAACGAGTGGCCGCATGCCGGCGGCTCCGACATGTATTTCCATCCCGGCTTTGCCGCCAGCAATGCGATCAAGGCGGTCGGCCTTGCCGGGGCCGGCGCGTTCGGCTCGGAAACCATACTAGAAGGCGAAGCCGGCCTGTTCGCCGCCTATCGCCGCCAGGCCGCGCCCGACAGCATCGCGCTCTTCCCCAATGGCGAGTGCGAGATCATGGCCGTCTACAACAAGCCGGTGCCGGCCTGCAATTTCGCGCAGACCGCCGTTCAAGCGGCGCTGCGCGTTTCGCACGAACTCGCCAGCACTGAGGAGATCGACCGCGTCGTCATCCGTGCGCCGGATGCCGCCGTTCGCTATCCCGGCTGCGACTCCATGGGTCCCTACCGCAATGCGCTCCAGGCCAAGATGAGCATTCCGTTCAGCGTCGCCGCGACGCTGGCGCGGGGCGAGATCGAGGAAGAGAACTACGCGGGGCTCGATGATGCCGACATCATCCGCCTGGTCGCGATCACCGAGCTCAAGGCAGACGCAGGCTTCACCGCCGCCTTCCCCGGCAAGCAGGGTGCGGAGGTGACCGTGCAGCTGCGCGACGGCCGGACCATCCGGCACGCTCTGCCCGACGTCATTGCCGCAACACCTGCGGATATTCGCGCACGCTTTCGCAGCTCGGCAGCCGGAGTCCTCGGCGAGGACCGCGCGCATCGGCTCGAGCAACTCATCGACGGCTGCGAGCAGCTCGGCAATGCAGGCGACATCGCCGCGCAGTGCCGCCTGAACGCAACGGAACGGGTTTTACGATCGGCATCATGAGAATTGCCGGAAAGTACGGGGGAAACATGGTCGATCTGGAGACCAGCTTGGAATTGTCAGCGGCGCGGAGGCGGGGCTGATGGAAGGCTTTCTGCAAGCGCTCGCCGCGGGGCTTTTGATCGGCGCCGTCTACGGCCTGATGTGCGTCGGGCTCGGCCTGATCTTCGGCGTCATGCGTGTCATCAACTTCGCCCATGGCGATTTCATGATGCTCGGCATGTACACCGCCTTCTATCTCTTCACCGCCGCCGGCATCCAGACGCTGTTCGGCAATGCCGTGGGGCCGTTCGTCGCCATCCTGCTGGCCGGGCCCGTGCTCGCCGTGTTCGGCTATTTCGTGCATCTGGCTCTGATTTCGCACGTCTCCGGGACACGCACTGCTTCGCTCGAAGGCGAAGGCCATTACGCCCAGCTCATCCTCACGCTCGGCATCGCGCTGATCCTGCAGAACGGCGGCCTCATCGTGTTCGGCTCCGTGCTGGCCTCGATCCGCACGCCGCTGTCGAGCTCGGCCTGGGAGCTCGGGCCCTTCTTCGACATGAGCATCTTCCTGAACAAGGCCCGCAGCATCGATATGATCGTCTCGCTGGCAATCATGATCCTGCTCTCGCTGCTGATCACGCGCACGCGGATCGGCAAGTCGCTCCGCGCCGCCGCGGACAATCCGACGGCTGCGACCTATATGGGCATCGACGTCGACCGCGCGCATCGCACCGCCTTCGCACTCGGCTGCGGCATCACCGCGATTGCCGGCGGCCTGCTCGCCACCAACTACCCGTTCCACCCCTTCGTCGGTCTTGAATACGTCATCGTCATGTATGCCGGCGTCGTGCTCGGCGGCATGGGCAGCATCATCGGCGCCTTCTGGGGCGGCATGACGATCGGCCTCGTGCAGCAGATGTCGACGCTGATCCTGCCGACGCAATTGCAGAACGCGGCAATCTTCGCCGTCTTCCTCCTCATCATCTTCTTCCGTCCGCAGGGCTTCTTCGGGCGCATGGTCGAGAGGACGTGACCATGCTCCGGATGCGCTCCTTTCTGCCTCCCCTGCTCTTCACGCTCGCCTATGCGGTCGTATCGCTCGGCGTCACCAACTCCTACTATCAGCTCATCCTGACGCTGGTGCCGGTGTGGGCGGTGTTCGGGCTGTCGTGGAATCTGCTCAGCGGCTATACCGGCCTGATCTCGTTCGGCCATGCCGCCTTCTTCGGGATCGGCGCCTACGCGACCGCGCTCGGCCAGATCTATTTCGACATCTCGCCCTGGCTGCTGATCCCGGTCGCTGCCATGCTCGGCGGCATCGCCGGGCTGCTGATCGGCTTTCCGACCTTTCGTCTGCAGGGCCACTACTTCGCCCTCGCAATGCTCGCCTACCCGCTCGCCATTCTCTACGTGTTCGAGTGGCTCGGCTTCCAGGAGGTGACGCTTCCGATCAAGCGCGAGGCGCCGATCGCCTACATGCAGTTCTCCGATCCGCACCTCTACACGCTGCTCGGGCTCGCGCTCATGCTCGCCACCATCGTTCTGACGCAAATGATCGAGCGATCGCGCTTCGGCATGGCGCTGCTCGCGATCAAGCAGAACGAGGCTGCGGCCGAAGCCGCCGGCATCAACACGCTCGCCTGGAAGCTGCGCGCGATCACGCTGAGCGGGGCGATTGCCGCCGCCATCGGCGGGTTTTACGCGCAGGTGCTGCTGGTCGTGACCCCGGCATCGGTGTTCGGCATGCTGGTGTCCGCGCAGGCGCTGACGGTCGCGATGTTCGGCGGCGTCGGTACGGTCTGGGGCCCGGTGATCGGCTCGGTGATCCTGATCCCGCTCGCCGAGATCCTGCACGCCGAAGCCGGCGCGCGCATCCCCGGCATCCAGGGCGTCATCTTCGGCATCGCCATAGTCTGCGTCATTCTCCTCGCGCCGGAGGGCCTGTTCTGGAAGCTGCGCGATCTCCTGCGCAAGCGCACCACATCGAAGGCGGCGGTCAGTGAAACCCCGGAAGCGGCAGCTGCCAACGTGACGGCCTTGAAGCCCGCCCCCCGGCAGCGTGCCACCACCGGCGAGGTCGTGCTCGAAGTGAAGAACCTCTCGCGATCCTTCGGCGGCCTCAAGGCCGTGCAGGACGTCAGCTTCAAGCTGCACAAGAACGAGATCCTCGGCATCATCGGCCCCAACGGCGCCGGCAAGACCACGCTGTTCAATCTCCTCAACGGCTTCCTCAAACCGAGCCAGGGCGAGGTGCTGATCGACGGCCGCAACATGTCGGGCCAGCGGCCGCACGTGATCTGCGAGGCCGGCATCGGCCGCACCTTCCAGGTGATGCGGCCGTTCCTGCGCATGTCGATCCTCGACAATGTCGTGGTGGGCGCCTATGTGCGCGCGCGCTCCGATGACGAGGCCCGCAAACTCGCCGCCGACGCGGTCGCCCGCGTCGGGCTGTCTGCGGTGGCTGACCGTGTCGCCGGCGAGCTCTCCACCAAGGAACTACGGCTGATGGAGCTGGCCCGCGCGATCGCCGGCCAGCCGCGCATCCTGCTGCTCGACGAGACGCTCGCGGGCCTCGGCCATGGCGAGGCCGACGAGGTCGTTGCGGTGATCCAGCAACTCGCGCGCGACGGCATGACCATCGCGATCATCGAGCACACCATGCAAGCGATGGTCCGGCTAGTCGACAGATTCCTCGTGCTCGACCACGGCGCCGTCATCACCGAAGGCCTGCCGGAAGTGGTGACGCGCGACAACCGCGTGATCGAGGCCTATCTCGGCAAAAAGTGGGTGGGCCATGCTGCGAATTGAGGGATTGAGCGCCGGCTATTCGGCCAAGCCCGTCCTGAACGACGTCTCGATCAATGTCGGCGCGGGCCAGTTCGTCGCGATCGTCGGCCCCAACGGCGCCGGCAAGACCACGCTGTTTAAGACGATCTCCGGCATCGTCAAGCCGAGTGGCGGCGCGATCACGTTCGACGGCGTCGACCTGCTCGCGGTGCCGCCGCCACAGCGCGCCCATCTCGGCATCGCCCACGTCCCGGAGGGACGACAAGTCTTCCCGTCGCTGACGGTGATGGAGAATCTGGAAATGGGCGCGATGACCGAAAGCGGCCGGCGGGACTGGCAAGCCAACATCGAGCGCATCTTCGAATGGCTGCCGGTGCTGAAGGAGCGCCGCGATCAATTCGCGGGCACGATGTCCGGCGGCCAGCAGCAGATGCTCGCGATCGGCCGCGGCCTCGCCTCTTCGCCAAAGCTTCTGATGCTCGACGAGCCCTCGATGGGGCTCGCCCCCTCGACCGCGGACTTCATCTTCGAGCGCCTGATCGAGATCCGGCGCCAGTCCGGGCTGACCATGCTGCTGGTCGAGCAGCGCGTCGCGGAAGCGCTGGAATCCGCCGACCACGGCTATGTCCTCGAAGCCGGACACGTCGTGCTCGAAGGCAACAACGCCACGCTGCGCGCCGACGACCGCGTGCGCAAAGCCTATCTGGGCATGTGACGACCATAAAAAACAGGGACCAGGGAGAAACAAAATGGACAAGACTTCAAAAGGACTGAGTCGCCGCACCGTGCTCTCCGGCGCCGCCGCCGTCGGCCTCGCGGGCGTTGCGCGCGCGCAGGCACCTGGCGAGATCAAGGTCGGACTGATCGTGCCACTGTCGGGCATCTACACCCGCCCCGGCCAGGTGATGAAGATGGGCGCCGAGATGGGCATCGAGCACATCAACGCGCAGGGCGGCATCAAGGCGCTCGGCGGCGCCAAGCTGAAGCTGGTCGTGATCGACTGCGGCGACACCACCGAGAAGGCCAAGAACGCGGCGCAACGCATGGTGGCGCAGGAGCCTGACCTGGTCGCCGCCACCGGCTCCTATCTCTCCTCCTTCACGTTGGCAGTCACCGAGGTGACCGAGCGCGCCGAACTGCCGGTGCTGACGCTGTCCTATTCGGACCTGCTGACGGACCGCGGCTTCAAGTACATCTTCCAGACCGCGGCGACCGCGAGCCGCCAGTCCGAGCTCGGCCTGCCGACGCTGATGAAGCTCGCCGAGAACGCCTCGGGCAAGAAGCCGAAGACCGTGGCGATGTTGATGGACAACACCGCGACGTCGGTGGCCACCGCCAAGGCGCTCAAGGAGAGGCTGTTCGCGCAGGAGGGCCTCCAGCTGGTGGTCGAGGAAGTCTGGACCCCGCCGCTGTCGGATGCCACACCGCTGATCCAGAAGGTCCGCTCGGCCAAGCCCGATCTGCTGCTGTTCATGCCGAATGCGGTGTCGGACGCCAAGCTTGGTCTCGAGAAGATCAGTGAGTTCGGCCTCGGCCAGGGCAAGATCCCGACCGTGTCCTTCAGCATCACCATCGCCGAGCCCGACATGCTGCAGAGCGTCAGCCCGGAGACCGTGCAAGGCATCATGACCATCGTCGCCAATTGGGGCTCGAAGGGCCACGAGGCGCTGATCGCCGAGCTCAAGGCGAAATACAAGGAGCCCTGGATGACGCAGAACGTCATCTCGACCTATGGCGACATGTGGCTGATGAAGGAAGCGCTGGAGAAGGCCGGCAAGGCCGACCGCAATGCGGTCGCGCAGGCCTTCCGCACCATGGATGCCGGCCCGTCGAAATATTATCCGGGCGGTCAGCTCAAATTCGACGAGAAGGGCCGCCGGGTCGGCGCCGGCGTCGTCATCGTGCAATGGCAATCGGGCGTGCCTGTCACCGTTTATCCGCCCGAGCTCGCGCAGGCGCAGCCGTTCTGGCCGAAGAAATCCTGACAACGTCGCGCAATTTTTCAGGGAGGAGATTGTCATGACTGCCAAGAGCAAGATCACGATATCGCGGCGAACGCTGCTGGCCGGCGCCTCCGGCACGCTGATCGCGTCCCGGGCCGGCTGGGCGCAGCAACCATCGGAGGTGAAGGTCGGCCTGCTGGTGCCGATCTCGGGGCTCTATGCCCGTCCGGGAACGGTGATGCGCGAAGGCGCCGAGATGGCGATCGACCACATCAACGCGCAAGGCGGCGTCAAGGCGCTCGGCGGCGCCAAGCTGAAGCTCGTCGTGCTCGATTCCGGCGACACCACCGAGAAGGCCAAGAACGCGGCACAGCGCATGGTGGCGCAAGAGACCGACCTGGTTGCGGCCAGCGGCGCCTATCTGTCCTCGTTCACGCTCGCCGTGACTGAAGTGACCGAGCGCGCCAACCTGCCCATGCTTACCCTCTCCTACTCCGACCTGATCACCGAGCGCGGATTCAAATACGTGTTCCAGACCGCGGCCACCGCGGGGTCGCAGGCACGGCAAGCGTTGCCCCAGCTCATCAAGCTGGCGGAGACGGCCTCGGGCAAGCGGCCGAAGACGGTCGCGATCCTCACCGACAACACGGGGGCCTCGATTGCTTCCGCCAAGGCGATGCGCGAAGGCCTGCTGGCAGAGAACCAGTTGCAGCTGATCGTCGACGAGACCTTCACGCCGCCGCTGGCGGATGCGACGTCCCTGGTGCAGAAGATCCGTTCGGCCAAGCCCGATCTGCTGTTCTTCCTGCCGACCGTGATCTCGGACGCAAAACTGCTGCTCGAGAAGATGAACGAGTTCGGCCTCGGCCAGGGCAAGGTGCCGACGATCTCGTTCGGCATCGCGATCGCCGAGCCGGACATGCTGCAGACCGTCAGCCCCGAGCTGCTCCAGGGCGTCTTGACCTGCGTCGCCAGTTGGGGCGCCAAGGGGCATGAGGCGCTGATCGCCGAATTGAAGACCCGCTACAAGGAGCCGTGGATGACGCAGAACGCGATCTCCACCTATGGCGACATGTGGGTGATCAAGGACGCTCTGGAAAAAGCCGGCAAGGCCGATCGCGTCGCCGTCGGCGAAGCGCTGCGCACCATGGATGGCGGCCCCTCCAAATATTACCCGTTGGGCGAGATCAAGTTCGACGAGAAAGGCCGCCGCGTTGGCGCGGGCATGACCATCGTGCAGTGGCAAGCCGGCATTCCAGTAACGGTGTTCCCGCCCGAACTCGCCCTGGCAAAACCGTTCTGGCCGAAGAGCTGATAACGGGCGAACAAGAAACGGAGACCACAATGGACAAGGCGACCTACGACCGCGGCCTCGAAATCCGCAAGAGCGTGCTCGGCAACGAATTCGTCGACAAGGCGATCGCATCCGCGGACGAGTTCAACCGGCCGATGCAGGACCTCACCACGGAATATTGCTGGGGTTACGTCTGGGGCCGCGAAGGCCTCACCCGCAAGACGCGCAGCTTCCTCAACCTCGCAATGCTCTGCGCGCTTAATCGCCCGCACGAGCTGAAGACGCATGTCCGTGGCGCGCTCGCCAATGGCGCGACCAAGGAGGAAATCCGCGAGGTCTTCATGCAGGTCGCGATCTATTGCGGCGTACCGGCCGGTGTGGACGCATTCCGCAACGCGAAGGAAGTCTTCGTCGAGCTCGACAAGACGTAGCGGAGGGTGGCTGCGATGAAGGGCAAATGGGCACTCGTGACCGGCGCGACCGCGGGCCTCGGCCTCGCCGTGGCGGAAGGCCTTGCCGGCGCGGGCGCCAATATCGTCCTTCACGATCTCGTCACGCCGAAGCGGGCCGCGGATGATCTGCGCGCCCGCTTCGGCGTGGAGGTCGTCGCCGCCGGCGTCGATCTGTCCCGGCGCGAGGCGATCGAGACCATGATGGCGGACCTGCTCGATCGCTGCGGTGCCATCGACATCCTCGTCAACAATGCCGTGGTGCGGCACTTCTCTGCCATCGAACAGTTTCCGCCCGATCGCTGGGACGAGGCGCTGGCCGTCAACCTGTCGGCGCCGTTCCACCTCATTCGCCTGGCGCTGCCGGCGATGAAGCAGCGCGGCTGGGGCCGGATCATCAACATGGGTTCGATCTATTCGAGCCGCGCGGTCGAGGACCGCATCGACTACGTCACCACCAAAACGGCGATCGCAGGCATGACCCGCGCCGTCGCCATCGAGACAGCGCGCAGCGGCGTCACCTGCAACACGCTCTGCCCAGGCACGCTGCCGACGCCGGCCATCCTGAACAAGATCGCGACGATGGCATCGAACAGCGATCGTCCGGTCGAGGACGTGACGCGCGACTATCTCGGCGAGCGCCAGCCGACGCAGCGCTTCGTCGAAATGAATGCCGTCGCCGCCATGGTCGTCTTCCTCTGCGGCACCGCCGCAAACGACATCACCGGCGCCAGCCTGCCGATCGACGGCGGCTGGTCGGTGGCATGAGAACTGGAACGGGAGTGTTGCGATGACTGAACAATCAGGCCAGACCGTCGTGCTGACGGGTGCCGCCGGCGGCATGGGACGAGCCATCACCAAGGCGCTGCTCGACAGCGGCCGCCGCGTCGTGCTGGTCGATCGCGACGCCAAGGCGCTTCAGGAGCTGGCGGCGACGGTGGGCGATGCGGTGTTTCCGATCCAGCTCGACGTCAGCGATGCAAAGGCCGTCGATCGCCTGCCCGATGCCATTCCCGGTCATTTTAGGCCGGTCGACGTTCTCATCAACAATGCCGGCCACGACATCGGCGGCCGGACGCGCTTCGACATCGGTTCTGCAGACGATTGGTCCAACATCATCCAGACCAATCTGATCGGCCTGATGCGCGTCACGCGCGCGATTATCCCCGGCATGGTCCAGCGCAACGCCGGCCACATCGTCAACATCAGCTCCATCAACGCGGTGCGGATCGTGCCTGACATGGCGGCGTACAGCACCAGCAAGGCGGGCGTGCACATGTTCACCGAGACCCTCCGGGGCGAACTGGCGGAAACCGCGATCCGGGTCACCGAGCTGCAGCCCGGCCTGACCCGGACCAATATCATCCTGACCCGCTATCGCGGCGATACGCAGAAGGAAAAGGACTATTTCGACCAGTTCAGGATGGCACTCGATCCGGCCGATATCGCCCGTTCGATCGTCTTCGCGCTCGACCAGCCCGCCCACGTTCAAATTGCCGAAATGATGATTCTGCCTGTAAACCGGTACTGAGTTTTCCCGAACAGGACCCGGACATGGAAAGACGCAACGAATTGCAGTCAACACTCCGCATCGAAGACGTCCCGACCGTCCGGGCGATGGTGGCGCAGAAGCTGCGTGAGGCGATCATGTCGGGAACGCTGAAGCCGGGCCAGCGCCTGGTCGAGCGCGAGCTCTGCGAGATGATGGGCGTCAGCCGCCCCTCGATCCGCGAAGCGCTGCGTGCGCTCGAGGCCGACGGGCTGGTCAATATGGTCCCGCACCGCGGCCCCGTGGTGTCCACGATCAGCCTCGAAGAGGCCCGGCAGCTCTACGCCGCGCGCGCGGTGCTCGAAGGATTCGCCGGCCGCGAATGCGCAAGGCTTCACGACCCCGAGGTGGCGCGCCGGATCGGCGACGCCCTGACACGGTTGAAGGCGGCCGCCGCCAAGCAAGACCTCGTCGGATGCCTCGAAGCCAAGACCGATTTCTACGCAGCGCTGATCGGCGGCTGCCGCAATGCGTTTATCCAGCGCATGCTCAAGCCGCTGCACGATCGCATCCAGCTGCTGCGGATCACATCGATGTCGCAGCCGAAGCGGATCAACAAGAGCCTTCGCGAGGTCACCGCGATCTGGCGTGCGATCCAGAACGGCGATCCGGATCTCGCCGAACGTTGCTGCGTCGACCACATCAATGCGGCCGCGGTGGCCGCGCTCGACATGATCGAAAAATCGTCGGCGGCCAAGGAGGCGGCGCCTTCCGACGACTAGAACAATGCCGCCAGGGAGTGTTCGATGAAGTTTCTCGTACGATCGCTGATCCTGTTCCTCCTGCTCTGCCCTCGGGACGCGGCGATCGCGGACGAGTACCCCTCCCGCCCGGTCACGGTCATCGTGCCGTTCTCCGCCGGCGGTCCCGGCGACGTCATCGCGCGTATCCTCGGCAGCGCCATGAGCGCGACACTGAAACAGTCCATCGTCATCGAGAATGTCGTCGGTGCCGGCGGCACGCTGGGCACCAACCGCGTCGCCAAGGCGGCTGCGGATGGCTACACGCTGCTGCTGATGCATGTCGGCCAGGCGACTGCCCCTGCCCTCTACGCCAAGCTGCCGTTCGATCCGGTCGGCGATTTCGCTCCGATCGGGCTGGTCACCGACGTCCCGATGATCCTGGTGGCGCGACCGAACTTTCCCGCCAAGGATCTCAGCGAGCTGGTCGCGCATATCCGCAATGCCGGTGACAAGGTCACTTTCGGCAATGTCGGTCTCGGCTCGGCCTCGCAGCTCTGCGGCCTGATGTTCATGAGCGCCACGGATACCAAGCTCACCCCGATCTACTACAAGGGCGGCGGGCCGGCGCTGAACGACGTCATCGCCGGCCATATCGACGTCTATTGCGATCCCGCGACAGGGCCGACGCCGTACATCCAGTCGAAGACGATCAAGGGCTATGCCATCACCAGCAAGACGCGTGTCGCGACGCTGCCTGAAGTGCCGACCTCGACTGAAGCCGGCGTTCCCGAGTTCAATGTCACGACCTGGTACGGCCTCTACGCACCGCGTGGCACGCCCAAGCCCGTCGTCGACCATCTCGTCGGCGCGCTGCAGACGGCGCTGAAGGATCCCGCGCTGATCAGCCGCTTTGCCGAGCTCAGCATGGCGCCGGTCGAGCCCGAGCGCGCGACGCCGGAAGCCCTCGAAGCTTTCCTGAAAGCGGAGATCGGCAAATGGGGGCGGATCATCAAAGCGGCCGGAATCGAGCCGCAGTAGGTTCGCGCCATGTTCTGATCACGTCCAGAATATCCGTGATTTCAAAGGGAAGATTGACTTTGGGGCACTCGAGTGGTGGTCGCGTTGAGAGTTCAGGTGCAGTTCCAGCTGATCGGTGCACTTTTCCGTAGGTCGGCCGAGCCCCATTGCGGGACTTCGTCGCGAGGCGTAACTTTCAACTCTACGTAGCTCATTCGAAAGCATCTATCGGGTTCGGCCAAGCGGGAGCAAGCGATGGCGGATGTCCCATGGCACCTTTCCGGTGACTATTTCGAGAATTGCAGTTGCAGCATCGTGTGTCCCTGCCTGGTGTCGGCGGCGCCCCCGTTGACCGCGCGACCGACCGAGGGCTTCTGCAACGTACCGCTGATCTTCCACATCGAGAGCGGCCGCTATGGCGATATCGCGCTCGATGGGCTGAATGTGCTTGTCGTCCTCCACGCACCTGGGGTCATGGCAGACGGAGATTGGTCGGTGGCTGCCTATATCGATCAGCGCGCCAGCGATGAGCAGACCGAGGCCCTGGCTGCGATCTTCACCGGCGGTGCCGGCGGTCCGATGGCCGCGTTCGCGCCGCTGATCAGCAAGAACCTTGGGGTGCGCAAGGTCCCGATCACGTTCCGGATCGACGGCAAGACGCGGTCCGCAGAAATCCCCGGCATCCTGCACATGTCCGTCGATCCCCTACCAACCATGCATCCGAGCGGGGAGATGTGGACGAACATCGGCCATCCGGTCAGCCCCGATGCCATGGTGATGGCCGTCGGCGCGCCCGGCAATACCTTCAGCGATCATGGCATGCGCTGGGATAATTCCGGCAGGAACGGCCTCTATGCGCCGATCCGCTGGTCGAACCAGGCGTGATGTAAACTTCCGATACCGGCCGGCGTCAGGGCCGGGCAATTTCGATCGCAAATGAAGGACAGCCCACTGGAAACCGTGCTGCGTCGCGATCGCTGGATCGTTGGCGGCGCGATCGGCGTCATGGTCGCACTGGCATGGAGCTATGTGCTCTGGCTCGCCAACGACATGGACATGGGCGGCATGGACATGACCGGATTCCCCATGATCCCGGCCGGGATCGGAATCATGCTGCCGACGAGCGAGCCGTGGCGAACGTTCGAGTTCGCCTACGTGCTGTTGATGTGGGCGGTGATGATGATCGGAATGATGGCCCCCTCAGCCGCGCCAATGATCCTGATGTACGCCCGCGTAGGCCGACAGGGCAAAGCACAGGGCAAGCCGTTCGCCGCGACCGGCTGGTTTGCGGCCGGTTATCTCCTCGCCTGGTGCGGCTTTTCGCTGGCAGCCACCTTTCTTCAATGGGCGGTCGAGCGGGCCACCTTGCTGGACTCCCGGATGGCGCTCGCAAGCAACTTGCTCGGCGCCATCGTGCTGGTCGCGGCAGGTGTCTATCAATGGACACCGCTGAAGGACGTCTGTCTCGCCCAATGCCAGTCGCCGTTTCTGTTCCTGATGCGCCATGGCGGCTTTCGCAGCGACCTGCGCGGCTGCCTGCTGCTGGGACTTCGGCACGGAGGCTATTGTGTCGGCTGCTGCTGGGGTTTGATGGCGCTGTTGTTCGTGGGCGGAGTGATGAACGTGCTCCGGATTGCGATTTTAGCGCTGCTTGTCCTCCTGGAGAAAGTTACGCCGGTCGGACGATGGATCGCGCGCGCTGCCGGCATCGCATGTGTGGCCGCGGGCGCCTGGCTGCTGGTGTTCTTGCCGCAGTGATGTGCCGTTCAGTTCGATTTCTACGCCGCCCGTTCTTCGGGCGCACCGCTGTCCGGCATTTTGCCTGCCCCGACCGCTCCCACGGGGCAAAGAACAATCAGTTGAACGTTCGTAACTTCAGCTGAACCGCAAAACGGCTTGACGAGGACGCCGACCATGAATGTAATGTTATAACATTACATAGTCGGTCCCATGCCCGCTCGTCACTCTATCCCCTTGAAAAGACTGTTCGATCTCCATGCAAAAACTCCCCGTCACCGTCTTGTCCGGCTTCCTCGGGGCTGGAAAGACCACTTTGCTGAACCACGTCCTGGACAACCGGCACGGCCTGAAAGTGGCGGTGATCGTCAACGACATGAGCGAGGTGAACATCGATGCGGATTTGGTCCGTGGTGGCGGTGCGAACCTGTCCAGGACTGACGAGAAGCTCGTCGAGATGACCAATGGGTGCATCTGCTGCACGCTGCGCGACGACCTCCTGAAGGAGGTGCGCGCCCTCGCCGAAAACGACCGGTTCGATTATCTGCTGATCGAATCCACCGGCATCTCCGAGCCGCTGCCGGTTGCTGCGACCTTCGACTTCCGTTCAGAGGACGGCGAAAGCCTCTCCGACGTGGCACGCCTCGACACCATGGTCACCGTGGTCGACGCGGTGAATCTGCTGAGGGATTATTCATCGACGGATTTCCTGGAGCAGCGCGGCGAAGCGCTGGCGAACGACAAGCGCACGCTGGTCGATCTCCTCGTCGAGCAGATCGAATTTGCCGACGTGATCGTGCTCAATAAGGTCGATGACGCCTCGCCGGCACAACGCGAAGCAGCGCGAAAGATCATCCGCGCGCTCAATCCGGAAGCAGAACTGATCGAAGCCAACCACAGCCGGGTCGCCTTCGATCGCATTCTCGACACCGGCCGGTTCGACTTCGAAAAGGCGCAAGCGCATCCGCTCTGGTTCAAGGAACTCTACGGTTTTGCCGATCACGTGCCGGAGACGGAGGAATACGGCGTGAGCAGCTTCGTCTATCGCGCGCGTCGGCCGTTCGATCCCGAAAAGTTCGACAAGTTCGTGCGAGAGCCCTGGCCCGGCGTCATTCGCGCCAAGGGACATTTCTGGCTGGCGACGCGCCCGCAATGGCTTGGCGAGATCAGCCAGGCCGGCGCGATCACGCGCACCGAGGCTCTTGGATTCTGGTGGGCGAGCGTGCCAGCGGAACGTTGGCCGGACGACCCGTTCTGGCGCAAGCGGTTGCGCGCGAACTGGAACGACGTCTATGGCGATCGTCGCCAGGAAATCGTGTTCATCGGCGCGGGCATGGACGAGAGCGCGCTCCGCGCACGCCTGGACGCCTGCCTTGTCCCGGGCAAGCCGGCCATGAACGTCACGGAATGGGCGAAGCTCGCAGACCCGTTTCCGGTCTGGCGACGCGTGAACGAAGTTTTGGAACGCGAATGACCAAAATCGTCCGCTTCGCCTCGAAATCCGAACTCGAGCGGCAGCGCCTCATCCGCGAGGCGCGTGCGATCTACGACAGCATCTTCCCGCCGTACGTCCCCGCCGGCGGCTGCGCGCATGATCCGTCAGATCAATGGGCGGCGCACGAGGCGACTGCCGAAATCCGGAACAACAATGAGAGATGAAGGTGGTGCGCTCGGAGGGACTCGAACCCCCACGATTTTACTCACTGCCACCTCAAGGCAGCGCGTCTACCAATTCCGCCACGAGCGCTTTGGGGATGCCGGCTTGAGGCCTGAAGGGGCCAGCCGGATCAACGGCGCCGATCTAACAAATCCATCAGAGGGGTACAAGCCTGCAAGGGCCCTGAATTCCACAGCTTTGCAGGAAAGTTCCGGGCCTTCCCCCGAATCGGGCCTTTCCGCAGTCCCGGCCGCTACTGTGCTCGGGACGGCGCCCGTGCCCGGGCCGCTACCGGGTGCCCGGGCCCTAACGGGTCCCCGGCGTGCGCGGCAGCATCTGCTTGACCTCGACCGCGATCCGGTTGCGGTCGACCAGCACGACGCCGGAGGCGACCGGCAGATTATTGGCCAAAACCTTGACCTCATCGGCCTCGGTTGCGTCCAGCTCGATGATGGCGCCGCGGGAAAGACGTAATACTTGATGAATCGGCATCGTGGTCGTCCCGAGGACGACCATGAGATCCACGGTGACTTTATCGAGAGTGGGCACTGTCGGGACCGCCGCAACCAGGGACTAAGGACCAAGGACTTAGAACAAGGCCTTGGCATTTGCGCCTGCAATGATCACCACGTTATGGTTAGCCAATGGTTAATTTGCCCCAAAACCCGCGCCAAGAGCTGGATTTGACGTCGTTTTCGGCGTCCCACGGCCAGCCCGTAGAGTGGCGAATCTCGAACGCGCCGGTGCCCTATCCGGAGGCGGTAGCCGCCATGGAAGCCCGGGTCGCCGCGATTGCAGCGGGCGAGGCCGCGGAGCTGGTCTGGCTGCTCGAACACCCCCCGCTCTACACCTCCGGAACCTCAGGCAAGGAAGCCGACCTGCTCGATCCCCGATTCCCGATCTTCGCCACCGGGCGCGGCGGGCAGCTCACCTATCACGGGCCGGGCCAGCGGGTGGCCTATGTCATGCTCGACCTCAAGCGCCGCCGGCCGGACGTCCGGGCCTATGTCGCGAGCCTGGAGGAGCTGATTCTGCGCACGCTCGCGGCCTTCAACGTCCGCGGCGAGCGGCGCGAGGACCGGGTCGGCGTCTGGGTCAGGCGGCCCGACAAGGGCGTGGACCACGAGGACAAGATCGCGGCCATCGGCGTGAGGCTGAAGCGCTGGGTCTCGTTCCACGGCATCGCCATCAATGTCGAGCCGGAGCTGTCGCATTTCGCCGGCATCGTGCCGTGCGGCGTGCTCGATCCCCGCTACGGCGTCACCTCGCTGGTCGATCTCGGCCAGCTCGTGACCATGGCTGACGTCGACATCGCGCTTCGGCAGGCGTTCGAGGAGCTGTTCGGGCCGACCAAAGCGTTGGTGCCGGAAGCGACCGCCTAGCATTTTTTGTGGCGCCCAACCGCGCCCGGTCCCAGCTCGTCGCGGAATCGGCTATGCTCGCGTCAGGTGTCGCCCACGCCTCCCCCCTCCGCCGGGAAAGCAGACTTCATGCCGGGCAAGTTGATCATCTGCCGACTGTTCGAGCGCCAGGCATAAGGAGGGATTGCGCATTCTGCTCGCAATGGGAGGTTTTGACGATGAGATTGTCTGCACCGATCTATCATCTGAAGCGCAAGGCGAAGCGCCTGTCCCGCGAGGAAGGCATTCCGCTGCACGATGCTCTTGATCGCATCGCGACGACGGAAGGGTTTTCCGCCTGGAGCATGCTCGCAGCGAAAGCCGCGGCCATCACGCCGGCCAACAGGCTGTTTCCGCAATTCCGGCCCGGCGATCTGGTGCTGGTCGGCGCGCGCCCCGGCCAGGGCAAGACTCTGATGAGCCTCGAACTTGCCGTGGAAGCCATGCGGTCGGGCCATCGCGCTGCGTTCTTCTCGCTCGAATACACCGAGAAGGACGTTCTGGAGCGCTTCCAGGCGATCGGCGCGAACCCGGCGCAATTCCGCGAGCTCTTCGCGGTCGACTGCTCCGACGCCATCAGTGCCGATTACGTCGTCAAGGAGATGGCCGCGGCACCACGCGGCACGTTCGTGGTGATCGACTATCTGCAATTGCTCGACCAGAGGCGCGAAAACCCCGACCTCTCCGTTCAGGTTCGCGCACTGAAATCGTTCGCACGCGACAAGGGACTGATCGTCGTCTTCATCTCGCAGATCGACCGGTCCTACGATCCCGCAGTCAAGCCCTGCCCCGACCTCGGCGATGTCCGTTTGCCAAATCCGCTGGACCTGAAGCTGTTCGACAAGACGTGCTTCCTGAACAATTCCGAAGTTCAGTTCCGGGCAGCAAGCTGACGATCAGGCCGCGGGTGAGACGGCTCACCCGCGGCTTGCAGCCTCACGCCGCCCGCAGCGACACGTCGAGCTTGCCGGCGATGTAGCGGCGTTCCTGGGTGAGGCCGCCGAAACCGTAGGCATCGCCCTTGACCTCGTCGACATGCAGATAGGTCTCGGGATGCAGCGGTCCCAGAATCTCGGCCATGCGCTTGAACATGGCGGCAAGATAAGCGGCCTTCTCGTCCTTGGTGTTGGTGCCTTCGGTGACGTGGATGTCGATCCAGTAGCTGGCGAGCTTCTGCTCGGCGAGCGACTTGCCGCCGGCGAACCAGTCGCCGGCCTCGACCGACTTCACGATGATGGCAGTCACCTTGGGATCCTTGTGCAGGATCTTTGCGGTGAGCTCGGACACGGCGTTGGCGATCTCGGCCTTCAGCGAGGGCAACTGGCGGGACGAGGTGTAGGACACGGTGATCAGCGGCATGGTGGCTCTCCTCAAGATGCAGCGCGGAATTTGCGCGGCGTTGGTGAGAAGCTAGACCTCCCCCCGTCATTTTGGTATCTTATCTCTATTGATACCAGTGATAACGATCGATAATGACAGCCACCCTCGACATCGCCACGATCCAGGCCTTCCTGCTGGTCGCCGACCTCCAGAGCTTCACCCGCGCTGCGGAGGCGCTAGGCACGACGCAGGCCGCCGTCAGCCTGAAGCTGCAGCGGCTGGAGACATTGCTGGCAAAACGCCTCGTCGAGCGCTCGCCGCGCGCGGTCCGGCTCACCGCCGACGGCGCCAGCTTCCTCGATCGCGCCCGCGCGCTGATGGTGGCGCATGACCGCGCGCTGTCGGGCGAGGCCCCGGCTGCGCAATCGCTCTCGCTCGGCATCTCCGATCACGCCGCCGGCCCCGAGCTGGTGCCGCTGCTGGAACGCCTGCACGCGATGTCGGCGAATCTCACCCTCGCCGTCACCATCGGCTTCTCGCGCGAGATGCAGGACGCCTATGACGCC
This sequence comes from Bradyrhizobium sp. AC87j1, assembly GCF_002936975.1. Classification (NCBI taxonomy): domain Bacteria; kingdom Pseudomonadati; phylum Pseudomonadota; class Alphaproteobacteria; order Hyphomicrobiales; family Nitrobacteraceae; genus Bradyrhizobium; species Bradyrhizobium sp. AC87j1. Next base: position 28,359 of record NZ_PTFE01000013.1, on the reverse strand, counting down.
GGCGAGCTGGACGCTGTGATCGTCCGCCAGGAAGGCAGCCGCCGCGGCGGCGAGAAGCTGACCGAGGACGAGTTCGGCTGGTTCGCCGCACGACGCTTCACCCTGCCGAAGGGCGAAGCGCTGCCGCTTGCGACCCTCGCCCCGCCCTGCGGCGTCCGCGCCATCGCCGTGCGCGCGCTCGACAAGGCCGGCCTCGCCTGGCGCGAGCGCTTTGTCGGCGGCGGCGTCACCGCGGTGGTCGCAGCTGCGCTCGCGGGACTTGCGATTGCGCCACTGGCGCGGCGGATCGCGCCGCCCGGGCTGGTCGATATCGGGCCCGCGCACAAGCTTCCAACACTCGGCAGCTCGAAGGTGATGCTGCATTCGAAGGTCAGCGATCCCGCCAAGCTCGCGGCGCTGCGCGCGGTGGCGGCAACGTTCCGGAGTGCGGCGGCCACCTGATGTCTCACAAGATCGCGTCGAACGCACTGCGCAGCGTCTCGTGGCGGAACACAAAACCTCGGCTCAGCGCCTTGTTGGGCAGCACGCGCTGACCGCCGAGCAGGAGCTCGTCGGCAAAGCCACCGCCGATCCGGCGCAAGAGGCCGCCGGGAATGCGGAAGATCGCGGGCCGATGCAGGCGGCGGCCGAGCTCCTCGGTGAATTTTGCATTGGTGACGGGGATCGGCGCGGTGGCGTTGACAGGCCCCGACAGATCAGGCGTTGCCATTACATAGGCGATCAGCCGGATCAAATCGTCGCGCTCGATCCAGGACATCCACTGCCGCCCGGTGCCGATGGGACCACCGAGGCCGAACTCGAACGGCGTCAGCATGCGCGTGACGAAGCCGCCTTCGGTGCCGAGCACGAGGCCGATGCGCAAACAGACCACGCGCACGCCGAGCTCCTCCGCCGGCCGCGCCGCCTTCTCCCAGGCCGCGCAGAGCTCGTGGCTGAAACAGGCGTGCGACTTGGCTGACTCCGTCAGCACCTGGTCGGCCCACAATCCGTACCAGCCGATCGCGGAGCCGCTGACCAGCACCTCGGGCTTGCGCTCGAGCCGTGCGATCAGCCTCACGACCTCCGCGGTCATGTCGATGCGCGAACCAAGAATCTTCGCGCGCTTCGCCTCGGTCCACAAGCCATTGCCGATAGGCTCGCCGGCGAGATTGACGATGGCGTCGATCGGCGTGTCCGAAGCGAGCTGATCGAGGCTGGTGATCAGCGTGACCGGTGGCGGCAGCATCTCCGCCTTCGCTGGATTGCGGATCAGCGCGATGACGTGATGCCCTGCCCCGCCAAGGCTCGCCGCGAGGCGACTGCCGATGAAGCCGGTGGCACCTGTTATCAGCACGGTCTTGCGGCCCGGGAGCTTTTCGACAAGCCCCTCGGCGGGAACGCTGCGCATCCGGCCGAGCCGGCGCATTGCGGCAAAATCCCTGAGGCCGCAGAGCGCGGCGCCAACCGCGCAGGCGGTCGCGGCGATGCTGAGCAGGCCCTGGTTCATGACGCTCACGCCGAAGGGCTGCATCGCCCAATCGGTCAGCACCGGCAACAGCAGCACGAGAATGGCGCCGTAATTGATCGCGAGCAGCGTGTGGTTGATGCGCTCGCTCGGCGGCAGTTTCCGGCTCAGATCCTCCTCGACGAAATCCATCAGCGTGATGACGATCTCGGCGACCAGGATCGCGACGACCAGCATTGCGAGCACGCCATAGACCTCGAGCCAGCCGAGCAGCAGAAATAAGAGCGCATAGAGCATGTTGCGGATGCCATGCAGCTTGAGTTCGAAGCGCTGCGACACCCGCCAGGCCAGGCGCTCGGTGAATTCGTGGTGATAGAAGGTGTCGAACACGCCCATCACGATCTGGATGGCGATGAGCGTCCACAACAGCGGCGTCATGATACGGCCTCCCTGAAGGTGGCGGACTGGTGGATCAGCGCGCCGTAACGTGGATGGATGACATCGAGGGTGAAGCGGAATGCGCCGTCGCCGAGGTCGCGGTGCGTCACCGTGAGATCGCCCGGCGTGAGCCAGCCCGGCAAGGGGATCCACAGGCGTCCGAGCTGGAGCCCATAACCGGCGCTGCGGAAGGTCAGTGTCTGGTCCTCGACCGCGGTGCGGAGCGCCATCGAGACGCCGAAGCCGACATATTCCTCGAGCCCCGTCGGGCCGGCAAAACGCTTGGCGGAATGGATCACGTGCGGAAAGCCGCGCTTGCGCGCGCAGATGCGGGTCCAGGTCTGACCGCCGGTCGTGCCGTCCTCGGTCACGGTGACGATCATGGGAACACCGGCGTCGCGGCCGGTCGGCAGCGGGCCACCAATCAGGCACGCAGCTTGGGCGAACCACCAGCCGATCTCGCTGAAGAATATCTCGTCGACCACGCCGACATAGACGACGCTCTCGCCGTCCGCGACGCGCTTGGAGAAACGCCGCCAGGTCGCGAGCGGCAGGCGGCCCCAATCCTCGTCCGACAGCAGCGCGCGGAAGCGGCGGTCGTCGAGCAGTTTGGTGTGAGCGGAGGTCGATGCGTTGGAGCCTGATAATCGAGCCGACGTCATCGCACCCTCCTCAGCGCTATTTGGCCTTGCCCAACGGCAACAAGCTGACGATCTTCTCGCCAAGCCGCATCAAGGCAACCAGCCGCGGCCGCGGCACCTTCAGCATCTGCATGAACCAGTGATCGGCGAGCTCGGTGAAGGCGAGCATCTCCTTCAGCCGCTTGGCTGCGACCGGATTGATGGTGGGATCGCCGGCGGCATCGGACACGCAGGCCCTGAGCGCCGTGATCGCCGGATCGAGCTCCCGCTCCTTGCGCCGCGCCGCTATTCTGGCGGCGACCTCCCAGATGTCGGTCTCGGCCTCGTAATGGTCGCGGCGGTCACCGAGGATCGGCACCCGCCGGATCAGGTTCCAGGCGAGCAGCTCCTTGAGCGAGTTAGAGACGTTCGAGCGCGCCATGCCGAGCGTGTCGGCAATGTCCTCCGCCGTCATCGGCCCCTCGGCGAGATAGAGCAGCCCGTGAATCTGGCTGACCGAGCGATTGACGCCCCACTCGTCCCCCATGTCGCCCCAATGCAGGATGAAGCGCTCGACGGCGGCTGGGAGTTTCTTCTTTTCGGTTATTTCTGTCATTACAGAAATATCTGACGATAACGTCCCCTTGTCAAGCGGGCTTGGTCCCGTATACGGGTGCGGGATATCTGCCTAAAAATGTCCCAACTTCAGGGAACCATCCGCTTTCTGTGGCGTTTGCTCCCGTCGAGGCAGGGTCCCGGAATGATCGGAAAGTTCAGTCAACAGCGAGACTTGTTCGAGAGCGAGCGCAGTTTCCGGCTGTTGGTTGAGGGAGTTGCGGACTACGCGCTCTACATGCTCGATCCCAGGGGGATCATCACCAGCTGGAATATCGGCGGCGAGCGCATCAAGGGCTATTCGCCCGGGGAGATCCTCGGCCAGCATTTCTCCCGCTTCTACACCGAGACCGACCGTGCCAACGGCAAGCCGGCCCGCGCGCTCGGCATCGCGCGGGAAAAGGGCCGCTATGAGGAGGAAGGCTGGCGCGTCCGCAAGGACGGCACCTTCTTCTGGGCAAGCGTCGTGATCGACCCGATCTACGAGGACGGCGAGCTGGTCGGCTTCGCCAAGATCACGCGCGACATCACAGAACGCCGCAATACGCAGCTCAAGCTCGAGGCGATGCAGAAACAGCTCGCCGAGTCCCAGAAGTTCGATGCGCTGGGGCAGCTCACCGGCGGGGTGGCGCACGACTTCAACAACCTCCTGATGATCATCAGCGGCAGCCTGCATATGCTGAAGCGGGGCCCCAACGACGCGGCCAAGGTTCAGCGCGCGATCTCGGCGATCGAGACCGCCACCAAGCGCGGCGCGGCGCTGACCAACCAGCTCCTCACCTTCGCGCGGCGGCAGAGCGTCAATCCGCAGGCGATCGATTTCGCCGAACGCATCGCGGCGATCCGCGAGGTGCTCGATGCCGGCGTCGGCAGTTCCGTACGCCTGGCCTTCGACATCGGCCCCGACGTCTGGCCGGTCAAGACCGACGCCTCCGAGCTCGAGACCGCGCTGCTCAACCTCGTCATCAATGCCCGCGACGCAATGCCCGACGGCGGCACGGTGACGATCGGCGCGCACAATGTCGTGCTGGACGAGGCGCCCCTCGCCGGCGACTTCGTCGCAATCGACGTCACCGATACCGGGCTCGGCATTCCCTCCGACGTTCTCGACAAGATCTTCGAGCCGTTCTTCACCACCAAGCCGATCGGAAAGGGCACCGGCCTCGGCCTGTCCCAGGTGCACGGCTTTGCCCACCAGGCCGGCGGCACGGTGAAGGTCGCGAGTGCGCTCGGCAAGGGCACGACGTTCACCATCCTGCTGCCGCGCGGAGAAGACACGCCACCGCGAGAGGCGGCTGGAGGACCATCCTTCCAAGGCAGCGGCACGGTGCTGCTGGTCGAGGACAATCCCGACGTTGCGCTCGTCAGCATCGGTCTTCTGGAGCAGCTGGGCTACCACGTCCGCCGGGTCGCCGACGCCGAAGCCGCCTTGCGCGAGATCGAGAAAAACGGCGTCGACTTCGTGTTCTCGGACATCGTCATGCCCGGCAAGATGGACGGGCTCAGCCTCGCCCATCGCCTCCGTCAGATCCGCCCTGGCCTGCCGATCCTGCTCGCCACCGGCTACAGCGACGTCGCCGCCGGCGTGCGCGGCGATTTCCCGATCCTGCGCAAGCCCTACGAAATCCACGAGCTGAGCGAGGCGATCGCCAAGCTGCCAAGGTGAGGCTTCGTCTTCACCTCTCCCCGTAAGAACGGGGCGGGGAGCGCACCGTCTGCGGAGCGAGAAACTACCTACACCGTCGGCAACACCGAGAACGCTTCCCCTGCCCTGCGCAGGTTCAACTCATCGGCGCTGGCGGTCTCGCTCGTCACGCTGTCCACGCGGGAGGACGGCGGGCCGTGGCGGCATAGCGCGACCATGTCGGCGACGTGCTTCGGCGCGCCCGCGAACAGCGCCTCGACGCAGCCGTCGCGGCGATTGCGGACCCAGCCTTCGAGGCCGCTCGCAGTTGCCTGGTACTCGACCCAGGCCCGGTAGCCGACGCCCTGGACGCGGCCGCGGATCATCACCTGGAGGATCGCCCGGCTCATTTTTTCAGCCCGAGAAAGTCGGCACTGCGCGCCTTGACGTCGGCCTCGCGCATGACGCGGTTGGTCAGGTCCGATGATGCCAGACCTCTCAGCGCCTTCGGCGCCGTGCCCTCGCGCAGCGCTTTCTGGGTTTCATACACGGCTTGCGTCGCAGCGGCGATCGGCGCGTGGCCCTGAAGCGCGATACGCACGCTCTGGCTGGCGAGATAGTCGAGCGCGCTCAGCTCCTCCGGCGCGCCGCCGAGCACGATCGGCAGGCGCGTGGCGGCTGCGACGGCCTCGAGCTCCGCGCGCGACTTGATGCCGGTGAAGAACAGCGCATCGACCCCGGCAGCCTCATACGCCTGCGCACGGCGGATCGCGTCCTCGATCGAGGTGATCGAGGCAGCTCCGGTGCGGCCCATGATGACCAGCGAAGGATCGCTGCGGCCATCGAGCGCCGCCTTCATCTTGCCGACGCCTTCCTCGAGCGAGATCAGCTGCGTCTTCGCCTCACCGAAGGCGGCCGGCAGCAGCGTGTCCTCGATGGTGAGGCCTGCGGCGCCAGCGGTCTCCAGCTCCTGCACCGTGCGGCGCACGTTGAGCGCATTGCCATAGCCGTGATCGGCATCGACCAGCACCGGCAGCACTGCGGCGCGCGACATCCGCCGCATCTGCTCGGCAAGCTCGGTGAGCGTGATCAGCGTGACGTCAGGGTCGCCGAGCACCGCGAGCGAGGCGACCGAGCCGCCGAACATGCCGAGCGGAAAGCCGAGATCCTCGGCGATGCGGATCGAGATCGCATCGTAGACCGAGCCGGGATGGATGCAGGCCGAGCCCGACAGGATGAGGCGCAGTTTCTCGCGGCGGGAACGAAAGGCCATGTTGCTGTCTCGGTTAGGTCACGGAGCCGCAGCATACTCCGTCATTGCGAGCGAAGCGAAGCAATCCAGAAATGCATCCGCGGAAGCAGTCTGGATTGCTTCGTCGCTACGCTCCTCGCAATGACGGCGTTTGTGGCCCCACCGGGCCCACTCACACTTACGCAAACTCCATGATCAGCGCGTCCACCGCGAGCGTTGCGCCCGCGCTGGCGTGAACCTTCTTCACGGTGCCGTCCTGCTCGGCGCGCAGCACGTTCTGCATCTTCATGGCTTCGACCACCGCGAGCGTCTCGCCGGCCTTGACCTCCTGCCCCTCGGTCACCGCGATCGAGACCACGAGCCCGGGCATCGGGCACAGCAGCTTCTTGCCCGTGTCGGAGGCCGTCGTCACCGGCATCAGCCGCGCCGAGGTCGCTTCCGCTTCGGTCCAGACATAGACCGGGACCTCGACGCCTTGATGCGCGAGGCGGATGCCGTTCGGGATCGGCCGCGCCTGCACCGCAACGAAGTGGCCGTCGATGGTGCCCTGCCAGACCGGATCGCCCGGCTTCCACGGCGAGGCCAGCAGGTGCGAATTGCCGGCCTTGCCCTCGGCGTCGATGAAGCGCACCGCGATCGCCTCGCCTTCGCGTCCGACCTCGAGCTGGATCTCCTGGCGGTCGAGCCAGACCGCGCGGCGCCGCTCGCGCTGCACGACGCGGCCGCCCATCTGCCCCGAGATCTGGCGCTTGCGCTCACCCAGCACGTGATCGATGGCGGCGCCGACCGCGGCGATGCGCCGGGCGACCTCGCCTTCGGGCACGCGCACCGCAAAGCCCTTGGGGAATTCCTCGGCGATGAAGCCGGTCGAGAGCCGCCCCTCGCGCCAGCGCGGATGATGCATCAACGCCGACAGGAACGGGATGTTGTGCCTGATGCCGTCGACATAGAACGAATCCAGCGCGGTCGCCTGCGCCTCGATCGCGGCCGCGCGCGAGGGCGCATGCGTGACGAGTTTGGCGATCATCGGATCGTAATGGATCGAGATCTCGCCGCCCTCCTGCACGCCGGTGTCGTTGCGGATGGTGATGCCGTCCTTGCTGGCTTCCGACGGCGGACGATACTTCACGAGCCGCCCGATCGAGGGCAGAAAGTTGCGGAACGGGTCTTCGGCGTAGAGGCGCGATTCCACCGCCCAGCCCGTCAGCGTGACGTCCTTCTGCGCGATGCCGAGCTTCTCGCCGGCGGCAACGCGGATCATCTGCTCGACGAGGTCGATGCCGGTGACGAGCTCGGTGACGGGATGTTCGACCTGGAGACGTGTGTTCATCTCCAGGAAGTAGAAGCTCTTGTCCTGCCCCGCGACGAACTCGACGGTGCCGGCGGAGTCGTAATTCACGGCCTTGGCCAGCGCGACGGCCTGCTCGCCCATCTTGCGGCGCGTGGCCTCGTCGAGCAGCGGCGACGGCGCCTCCTCGATGACCTTCTGGTTGCGGCGCTGGATCGAGCATTCGCGCTCGCCGAGATAGATGACGTTGCCGTGCTTGTCGCCCAGCACCTGGATCTCGATGTGGCGGGGATCGACGATGAACTTTTCGACGAAGACGCGATCATCACCGAACGAGGCCTTGGCCTCGGCCTTGGCGAGGTTGAAACCTTCCGCAACCTCGGAGGTCGAATGCGCGATGCGCATGCCCTTGCCGCCGCCGCCGGCGGACGCCTTGATCATCACGGGATAGCCGATCTCGTCGGCGATCTTGACCGCGTGCCTGTCGTCCTCGATGACGCCGAGATAGCCGGGCACGGTCGAGACCTTGGCCTTGGCGGCCGCCTTCTTCGACTCGATCTTGTCGCCCATCGCCGCGATCGCGCCCGGGTTCGGGCCGATGAAGACGATGCCGGCGGCCTCCAGCGCGCGCGGAAACGCCTCTCGCTCGGACAGGAAGCCGTAACCGGGATGCACGGCCTCGGCGCCCGTCTTGCGGCAGGCCTCGACGATCTTCTCGATCAGCAGATAGCTCTCGGCTGCCGCCGGCGGGCCGATCAGCACGGCCTCGTCGGCCATCTCGACATGGAGGGCATCGCGGTCGGCTTCGGAATAGACGGCAACCGTCTCGATTCCCATCTTGCGGGCAGTCTTGATGACCCGGCAGGCGATTTCGCCGCGATTGGCGATCAGAATGCGTTTGAACATGCTTTTCTTGAGTCTCGACCTTGGGCGGGACCCTTCCCTGGCCGTTGGGGCCTATGGGGGACGGGCCGTGTGGCTCCCGTGGTACATCAAAATCGGCCGGAGGCAACGGTCTAAATCCGGGCCATCTGGCGTACCAGCGCAAGACCGAAACCGACCTGACGAGCCCTCGGACGACCTACGGCTTGCCGGGCCTCGACACGGACTTGGCGACGTCCCGGACCAGGCCATGAACAAAACCCAGCTTGCCGACCACCGCGGGCGACAGGATGAAGGGATAGAGGTCGCGCAGGCCCATGGCGCGGTTGACGCTGTTCATGGCGAAGGTGAAGGGCAGCCATGCGTTGACCAGCGCCTCGACGTCCCTCGCCTCGTAGGGGTTGAAGCGGATGCGCGCCGTCAACTCCCCGTCGCGATCGACCTTGGGGCGAACCTCCATGCCGAACTCGGCGGCCATCTCCAGGGTGTCGACGATGTGAAGATAATGCGCCCAGGTCTCGGCGAAATCTTCCCAGGGGTGCATCGTGGCATAGGCCGAGACGTAGTTCTGCTGCCAGTCCGGCGGCGCGCCTTCGGCATAGTGACGCTGCAGGGCCTGGCCGTAATCGGTGGAATCGTCACCGAATACCGCGCGGCATTCCTCGAGCTTGCCGCCGCCCTGCACCAGCACATCCCAGAAATAGTGCCCGACCTCGTGCCGGAAATGCCCGAGCAGCGTACGATAGGGTTCGCCCATCTCGAGCCTGCGCCGCTCGCGCTCGATGTCGTCGGTCTCGGTGAGCGCAATCGTGATCAGGCCGTTGTCGTGGCCGGTCATGACCTTCTCTGCGCTGTTCGGATCGTCGGCGAGGAAATTGAAGATCAGACCATGCTCGGGATCGTCTTGCCGGGCCTGGAGCGGCAGCTTCCAGCGGATCAGGGAATAGAACAGACGGTGTTTCGCCACCTCCAGCTCGCGCCAGCCGGCAAGCTGGGCAGGGTCGGACAAATCCGGCACGATGCCGTTGTGGCGGCAGGCGCGGCAATAGCCGTTGCCCTCGCCCGTATCCGTCAGCCAGTTGCAGGCATCGTACTCGGCATTCCGGCACAGCATCCGGCTTTCGCCCTTGTCGGCCAGGATCCGCCAGGCCTCTCCGTCGGGCTCGATCGCCGACATCGTCTCCTTCTCCGGCAGGAAGGCGACCCGATGGCCGCAGCGTTCGCAGGCACGGTTCTCGAAATAGAGAACGTTGCCGCAGGCCTGGCAGACAAAGAGCTTCAAGATTTATCCTCTTCGGAAAGGGAGCCTTATCAAAGACATTCGCGACGCCTCGCGAAGACGCGTCCGCCGGCCGATCGTTCCAGTCTCCGGAACAAATTGCCAGACCCGGCGTTTCGTTTATGTGCACCGCCATCCGTTTAATCGCGCCTTTCCCAGCCTAATTCCTCTAAACAATGGCCATCACGCTCCGTCTGTGTGAATATCGGTCCGGCACGTGCGCTCCCGCATGACAACGGCCGATGCCTTGAACGATCCCTTGCCCGAGACCATCGCCGCCGAAAGGCTGCGTCAACACCTCGAAGACGTCGCGCGCGAGCGCGACAACGCCTATCGCGCGCTCCAGGAGCGCGAGGCCGAGCTGGCGCGTATCCAGCGCATCGGCAAGGTCGGCGGCGTCGAGGTCGATTTTCGCCAAGGCTTCAAGAACCGCCGCTCGCCCGAATACCTCATGATCCATGGCCTGCCGCCGGAGGCTGCGGAGGAATCGCACGAGGATTGGGTCAATCGCATCCATCCCGACGACCGCGACGCCACCGTCAAGCACTTCATCGATGCACTCGCCGGTACGAGCGAAGACTACAGCGCCGAGTACCGCATCGTCCGCCCCAATGACGGCGAAACCCGCTGGATCCGGGTCGTCGCCAAGATCGAGCGCGACAAGGAGGGCCGCGCCATCCGCCTCGTCGGCGCCCATATCGACATGACCGACCAGGCGCTCGCGCGCGAGACGCTGCGCGAGAGCGAGGAGCGCTTCCGGCTGATCGCCGACAGCGCGCCCGTGCCGATCTGGGTGACCAAGCTCGATCGCAAGCGCTCCTTCGCCAACCAGGCCTATGTCGACTTCGTCGGCCTGCCCTACGATCAGGCCATCGACTTCGACTGGCGCAAGGTGCTGCACCCCGACGACCTGCCGCATGTGCTGCAGCAATCGGTCCAGGGTGAAGCGTCGCTCAAGCCCTTCGTGCTGGAAGCGCGTTACAAGAACGCCGGCGGCGAATGGCGCTGGCTGCGCTCGGAATCGCAGCCGCGCTGGGATCCGACCGGCAAGCATATCGGGTTCATCGGCGTCGCCCACGACATCACCGTCGCCAAGCAGGCCGAGATCGAGCTGCGGCAGCTCAACGAGACGCTGGAAGAGCGCATCGCCGAGCGCACCGCCCAGCTCGAATCCAACGAGGCGCGGCTGCGCGCGATCCTGGAGACCAGCAACCAGTATCAAGGCCTGGTCAATCTCAGGGGCGAGCTGCTTTACGCCAACAACACCGCACTCGATGGCATCGGGGCGAACTCGTCGGATGTTATCGGAAAGCCGTTGTGGGAGACGCCCTGGTTCAGCGCAACGGAGGGCATGAGCGCGCTGGTGCGCGAGGCCTTCCACACCGTGCTCAAGGGCGAAGCCGTGCGGCTGGAGATGCGCCTGCGCCTTCCCATCGGCGAGCGCGATTTCGACTTCGGCATGCGCCCCGTGCTCGACCGTCACGGCAACATCACCGGCGCCGTGCCCGAGGCCGTCGACATCACCGAGCGCCGCCGCGGCGAGGAAGCACTGCGGCAGTCGCAGAAGATGGAGGCGATCGGCCAGCTCACCGGCGGCGTCGCCCACGACTTCAACAATCTCCTCACCATCATCCGCTCGGCTACCGATTTCCTGCGCCGCCGCGAGTTGCCGGAAGAGCGCCGCCGCCGCTATGTCGATGCCATCTCCGAGACCGTCGAGCGTGCCTCCAAATTGACCGCCCAGCTTCTGGCGTTCGCGCGCCGGCAGCCGCTGAAGCCGCAGATCTTCAACGTCGGCAGCCAGGTCGAGGGCGTCGCGCAGCTGGTCCGGCCGCTGGTCGGCGGCCGCATCGACATCGCGGTGGAGATTCACGATGCCGACTGCTTTACCGTCGCCGACATCGCCCAGTTCGAGGCCGCGCTGATCAACCTCGCCATCAACGCCCGAGATGCCATGAACGGCGAAGGCCGCCTCATCATCGCCGTGCGCAAGGTCTCCGGGATTCCCAGCCTGCGCGCGCAATCGGCGCGCGGCGGCGACTACGTCGCCATCTCCGTCACCGACACCGGCAGCGGCATCGCGCCGGAACATCTCGACTCGATCTTCGAGCCGTTTTTCACCACCAAGGAGGTCGGCAAGGGCACCGGCCTCGGCCTCAGCCAGGCTTTTGGTTTCGCCAAGCAGTCCGAGGGTGACGTCGCGGTGACGAGCACCCAGGGCAAGGGCGCGACCTTCACCATCTATCTGCCGCAGGCACAAAGCCCCGCGACCGACAAGGAAGCCGCGGCACTGACCCATGAGGCCGCGGCCACCGGGCGCGGCTATCGCGTGCTCGTGGTCGAGGACGACGACGAAGTCGGCCGCTTCTCGACCGAGCTTCTGGAAGATCTCGGCTACGTCGTTCGCCGCGTCGCCAACGCCAACGCCGCGCTGGCGATCCTCGGCGAGAACGAATTTGCCGTCGACCTCGTGTTCTCCGACGTCATCATGCCCGGCATGAACGGCGTCGAGCTCGCCGGCATCATCCGCGAGCGCTATCCGGGCCTGCCCGTGGTGCTCACCTCCGGCTACAGCAACGTGCTCGCAGAAAACGCCCATCGCGGTTTCGAATTGATCCAGAAGCCGTATTCGGTGGAATCGCTCTCACGCATCCTGCGCAAGGCGATCACGGAGAAGCTGTCGGTGGCAAGGTGACGTGAGCCGAGATTTGAGGCTGGCGGATCGATCCGGGGCACGGTAGTCAGGAGCGGTTTTCCGGAGATCAACTTGCCGACCGTGCCGTCTGACGCCATCTGGGCCTGGAGCATCATCGTCGTCGCGACAGCAGGCGTCATCATCCGTCCCTTTCGCCTGCCCGAGGCGGTCTGGGCCGTGATCGGCGCGAGCGCCCTGGTGCTATCAGGCTTGCTGCCGTGGCAAGACGCGCTTGCCGGCATCGAAAAAGGCCTCGACGTCTACCTCTTCCTGATCGGCATGATGCTGATCGCCGAGCTCGCACGCCTCGAAGGCCTGTTCGACTATCTCGCCGCGCTCGCGGTCGAATACGCGGCCGGCTCGCCGCAGCGGCTGTTCCTGCTGATCTATCTCGTCGGCACGCTCGTGACGGTGCTGCTCTCCAACGATGCCACCGCGATCGTGCTGACGCCCGCCGTCTATGCCGCGACGCGCGCAGCCGGCGCCAAGCCACTGCCCTATCTCTTCGTCTGCGCCTTCATCGCGAATGCCGCGAGCTTCGTGCTGCCGATCTCCAATCCCGCCAATCTCGTCGTCTTCGGCGCACGCATGCCGCACCTGACGGAATGGCTGCGCCTGTTCGCCCTGCCCTCGGCGGCCTCCATCCTGCTGACCTACATCGTGCTGCGCCTGACCCAGCACCGGGCCCTGAAGGAGGAGACGATTGCGCGCCGCGTGCCGCATCCAAAACTCGGCCGCGGCGGCAAGCTGACAGCGATCGGCATCGTCGCGATCGGCGCCGTGCTGGTCACGGCGTCGGCGCTGGACAAGCAACTGGGCCTGCCGACCTTCATCTGCGGCGGCGTGACGGCCGCCATCGTGCTGCTGCTCAGTCGGCAATCGCCATTGCCCGTGCTGCGCGGCGTGTCCTGGAGCGTGCTGCCGCTGGTCGGCGGGCTCTTCGTCATGGTGGAGGCGCTGATCAAGACCGGAGTGATCGCGCAGCTCAGCGCGTTGCTGCACCAGGCGGTGGCTCAATCGGTCCCGAAGGCGGCCTGGAGCGTCGGCATTGCAACCGCGCTCGCCGACAACATCGCCAACAACCTGCCGGTCGGCCTCGTCGCCGGCTCGGTCGCCGCCAGCGATCATTTGCCCGCCCCGGTCGTCAGCGCCATCCTGATCGGCGTCGACCTCGGCCCCAATTTGTCGGTGACGGGCTCGCTCGCCACCATCCTCTGGCTGGTCGCGCTCCGGCGGGAGAAGATCGAGGTCGGCGCCTGGCCCTTCCTGAAGCTCGGCCTGCTGGTGACGCCGCCCGCCCTGATCGCCGCACTGGCGGCGGCAATCAGGTAACGCAGGCTCCGGCCTTCGAAATTAAGTGCAAGCTATTTGCGGTGCGTCAATGCCGGCAGCCACGCTGCGGCTAGAATCCGATGTCGCGCAGTCACGCGGCAAGGAAGGTTCATCATGCAGATCCAATCGAAGGCGTTGCCGCAGAGCTCTTTTCTGCGTCGTGCGATTCGGAACCTCTTCGCAGCGGGCGAGAGCAGCGCCGAGACGGCTCATCCCCTGCTGGTCGTCTCCGCAGTGGCGTTGTTCACACTGTTCGTCATCGTGGAGGTCGACCTCCACTCCGCCCAGCTTCAGGCCCTCGGCCTGCTCGGCCATGGGATGGGAATCGATCCGGTCTTCTTGAGCCCGTAGTCGCCGGCCGCAGCGTTCCGAAGTCAGTCCCGATCGCGGCGACGACGCCGCGACCGGGAAGCGCATCGTCAGTCGTTCTCGTAGCCGTAGACTTCCGGCAGGATGAAGATCGCGGCGAGCAATCCGATCAGCGGGAAGATCGCGACCATCAGCGTGGCATTCGCCTGCCCGATCGCGGCGAACACCGTCGGGAACAGGAAGATCGCCAGGAACGACGGCAGCTTCACGAACATGTAGGCGAAGCCGCTGGCGGTGCCGCGATATTTCGGCTTGGCGACCATGGTCGGGATCGTCATGCAGTTCGACGCGTCCCAATAATGGCCCCACAGCATCGCGGCGGCCGCGAACGGCAGCAGGATCTTGTTGTCGGTGTAGAGCGCGAAGGCGGCGACCAGCAGCGAGGCGAACACGATCGAGAAGCCGGCGATCGCGATGCCGCGGTGGCCGATCTTCGGCGTCAGCAGCGGCCCGACCCAGCCGGACAGAGCGGCGAAGGAGAACAGCGCCATCGTCACCAGGTTGATGCCGAGCACGCTCGACACGCCGACCATCACGAACAGCACCGGCAAATAGAACGCGAAGGTCGAGAACTCGCTCGCCTGGGTGAAGCAGGCGATCCAGCCGTAGACCGTGGCGCGCCAGCGGATCGGATCCTTCTTGAGGTCGGCGAGGAACGCACGCGTGCTGGTCTTCGGAACAACCACATCCCGATCCGGCAGCATGTCGAGATTGTCGTTGAACATCTCGCGCGCGACCCGCTTGGCCTCGCGATAGCGCCCCTTCTGCACCAGCCACACCGCCGTCTCCGGCACGTCGTGGCGCATGAGAAGGATGATCAGCGCCGGCACCGCGCCGAGGCCGAGCGTCACGCGCCACAGCATCTCGTGCTGCATGTCGATCAAGAGAAAGATCACGATGACGCCGATGGTCAGGACCTCGCCGACCGCGAACATGAATTGCCAGCGATTGCCCATGACCTCGCGCTCGCCCTTGGCCATGGATTCCATGATGTAGGTGTAGCCGGTCGAGATGTCCGAGCCGAGCGGGATGCCAAGCAGGAATCGGATCACGATGAGCCAAGTGACGTCAGGCACGAAGGCCTGCGCCAGCGCCAGCACGATGAACATCACCATCGTCACCAGGAACATGACGCGGCGGCCGATCTTGTCGGACAGCCAGCCGCCCAGCAGCGCGCCGATCAGGGCACCGCCCTGCGTGCCCGCCGCGGCAAGGCCCAGCATCAGCGCCGTGGGATTGTACTGCTCCTTGATGAAGATCAGCACGAAGGCGATCGAATAGAGGTCCCAGGCTTCGACCAGGATCGAGGCCATCATCAGCCAGCCGACCTTGTTGCCCTTGGGACTGTAGTTCGTGATGAGGTAGCGGACCGCGGCTTCGCTCGCGGTCGGTTGTGGCATCGCCATCGTTGTCATGCTTGGTCCTCTTTTCAAAACTCGCTACGTGCCGAGCAGCGGCTCGATGCTGCAATCGAGCAGGCGCGGATCGATCCCCGCTTCCATGCCCGTGAATATCTCGCCCATGTAGTCGATCAGTGCATCGCTCGCCTTCACTGCGTCATCGACGCGGCGGGAGGCCACCGCGGCGAGAATGGCGAGATGACAATCGATCGTGCCCGACAGATCGGCCTGCCCCGGCATGAAGCGGTGGTGGATGTAGCCGATGCGCCGGTACAGCGTGTGCAGCGGCCGCAGCGTGTGCACCAGGAACGGCTCGCCGGCGGCTTCCAGCACCAGCGCGTCGATGCGGCGGTCGATGCTGTTGAATTCGTCGAGAGTGAGGCTGGCGCGGCGCTCGCGCAGGAGACGTTCGATGTGCAGCGCCTGATTGCGATGCGAAAGGCTGGCGCGATCGGCCGCAAGGCGGATCACGAAACGCTCCATGTCGCGGCGCAAGGCCAGCAGCATGCGTTCGCGCGCAAGATCGATCGGGGCAATGTGCAGGCCGTGGCGCGGACGGATGATGATGAGCGTATCGGCGGAGAGACGATTGACGGCATGGTGCACCGGCGTGCGCCCGAAGCCGGTGATCTGCTGCAATTCCAGCATGGTCATGAACTGACCGGGCTTGAGCTCGCAATGAACGAGGAGTTCCTCGATCCTCTGATAGGCCAGCTCGAAGAAGTTGAGGCGGTTGCGCCGGGAGGGCCTTCCCTCGCCGTCATCGTCGCTTCTCACCACTTCGAGCGCGCGCTTGCGCCGTGCCATGTTGTCCTCCCTGCCACCCTGCTCGCGCTGCCGAGCGGCGGCTTATTTGTGATATCCTTAAAACATGTTGTGATATATTACAAGCGGGCGTATGACTGCCTGCCGAGATCGCCGCTTTTGACCGGCATAGACACGAAGAACAAGACGGGCGCGAGGCGCCTTATCATGGGAGGACTGTTGCAGTGAAGATCACTTCGATCGAGACCCTGCGCACCGAGGAATTCTCCAACGTCATCTGGGTGCGAATCCACACCGACACCGGCGTGATCGGGCTCGGCGAGACCTTCTACGGCGCGGGCGCGGTCGAGGCGCAGATCCACGACACTTTTGCCGGCCGCCTGCTCGGCCGCAATCCTCTGCACATCGAGGCGATCCACCGCGACATGCTGAACCTGCCGATGGCGCAGTCCTCCACCGGCGTCGAGTATCGCGCGGCATCCGCGATCGACATCGCGCTGTGGGACCTGTTCGGCAAAGTCTGCAATCAGCCGGTGCACCAGATGCTCGGCGGCCTCTGCCGCGACAAGCAGCGCATCTACAACACCTGCGCCGGCACGCAATATGTCCGCTCGACCAATATCAGCCCGGTCTCCAACTGGAATCTCGGCGCCTCCAAGAGCCCCTATGAAGATCTCGACGGCTTCATGAACCGCGCCGATGCGCTGGCCGAAAGCCTGCTTGAAAGCGGCATCTCCGCGATGAAGATCTGGCCGTTCGATCCGGCGGCGCAGGAGAACAAGGGCCTCTACATCACCGCCGCGCAGATGAAGCAGGCGATCGAGCCGTTCGAGAAGATCCGCAAGGCCGTCGGCGACAAGATGGAGATCATGGTCGAGCTCCACTCGCTGTGGAACCTGCCGACCGCCAAGCAGATCGCGCGCGCGCTCGAGCCGTACAAGCCGACCTGGTACGAGGACCCGATCCGGATGAACTCGCCGCAGGCGCTGGCCGAATACGCGCGCTCAACCGACGTCTGGGTCTGCGCCAGCGAGACGCTGGGCTCGCGCTTCCCCTACAAGGACATGCTCGACCGCGACGCCATGCATGTGGTGATGGCGGATCTATGCTGGACCGGCGGCCTCACCGAGGGCCGCAAGATCGCGGCGATGGCCGAGACCTATCACCGGCCCTTCGCGCCGCACGATTGCATCGGCCCGATCGGCTTCATCGCCGCCATCCACATGTCGTTCAGCCAGCCCAACACGCTGATCCAGGAATCGGTGCGCGCCTTCTACAAAGGCTGGTACAATGAGCTCGTCACCACGATGCCCGTGATCAAGGACGGTTTTGTCTATCCGATGGAAGGCCCCGGTCTCGGCGTCGACCTCCTGCCCGCCGTCTTCGAGCGCACCGATCTCACCGTGCGCCGCTCCAACGTCTGAGGAATTCTTGAGATGAGCACCTCCCTCTTCGATCTCTCCGGCCGCACCGCGCTCGTGACCGGCTCCTCCCGCGGCCTCGGCCGCGCCATCGCCGAGGGCATGGCCAAGGCCGGCGCGAAGATCATCGTCAACGGCGTCGATCCCAAGCGAGTCGAGCAGGCCGTCGCCGAGTTTCGCGCCGCCGGGCATCAGGCCGAAGGCGCGGCCTTCAACGTCACCGACGAGCCAGCGATCGTCGCGGCGTTCAACGACTTCGACAAGAAGAACATCGCCGTCGACATCGTCGTCAACAATGCCGGCATCCAGCACCGCAAGCCGCTGGTGGAGTTCACCACCGACGAATGGCGCAAGGTGATCGAGACCAACCTGACCAGCGCCTTCGTGATCGGCCGCGAGGCGGCCAAGCGCATGATCCCGCGCAAGCACGGCAAGATCATCAATATCGGCTCGCTCGGCAGCGAGCTCGCCCGCCCCACCATCGCGCCCTACACCGCGGCCAAGGGTGGCATCAAGAACCTTACCCGCTCGATGGCGGTGGAATGGGCCCAGCACGGCATCCAGGCCAACGCGATCGGACCCGGCTACATGCTGACCGACATGAACGAGGCGCTGGTCAACAACACCGATTTCAACAACTGGCTGATGAGCCGCATCCCCTCCAAGCGCTGGGGCAAGCCGGACGAGCTGGTGGGCGCGGCGATCTTCCTCGCGTCCGACGCCTCGACCTATGTCAACGGCCAGATCATCTATGTCGATGGCGGCATGATCGCCGCGATGTGATCGCGAAGACAACGAAGGAGCAAGCCATGCGCGCCGTCGTCATCCACGCCCCGAAAGATCTGCGGATCGACACCTACCCGGATCCGGCGCCCGGCCCGGGCGAGGTTCGCGTCAAGATCGCCAATGGCGGCATCTGCGGCTCTGATTTGCACTACTACCATCACGGCGGTTTCGGCGTCGTCCGCATCCAGCAGCCGATGGCACTGGGGCATGAGATCGCCGGCGTGGTCGCCGCCGTTGGCGACGGCGTCACCAGCGTGAAAGCAGGCACGCGCGTTGCGGTCAATCCGAGCAAGCCGTGCGGCCAGTGCCCGCATTGCCAGGAGGGCATGCGCAACCAGTGCCTCGACATGCGTTTCCTCGGCAGCGCGATGCGCTTTCCTCATGTTCAGGGCGGCTTTCGCGAGTTCATCACGGTCGATGCCACGCAGGCGGTGCCGATCGCGGACAAGCTGTCGCTGGCGGAAGCCGCGGTCGCCGAACCGCTGGCGGTGTGCCTGCATGCCGGCAAGCAGGCCGGCCCCCTGCTCGGCAAGCGCGTGCTGATCACGGGCTGCGGCCCAATCGGGGCGCTGATGATCCTGGTGTCGCGCTTCGGCGGCGCGGCGGAGATCGTGGTGACCGACGTGGCCGAGGCGCCGCTCGCAGTCGCGAGAAAACTCGGCGCGACGCACGCCATCAATGTCGCAGCCAATGCCAGCGCGCTCGATCCCTGGCGCGCCGGCAAGGGCGTGTTCGACACGCTGTTCGAAGCCTCCGGCAATCAGGCGGCGCTGCGCACCGCGCTCGACGTGCTGAGGCCCGGCGCGACGCTGGTGCAACTCGGCCTCGGCGGCGAGATGACGCTGCCGATCAATTCCATCGTCGCCAAGGAATTGCAGCTCCGCGGCACCTTCCGCTTCGATCCCGAATTCGAGCTCGCTGTGCGCCTGATGGGCGAAGGCCTGATCGACGTGAAGCCGCTGATCACGGCCACCATGCCGTTCGAGAACGCGGTCGCCGCCTTCGAGCTGGCCAGCGACCGCTCGCAGTCGATGAAGGTGCAGCTTACCTTTTAGCGGCGCCCTCGGCCTGCTGGCTCTCGATCAGCCGGTCGCTGATCAGCCGCACGGCGCCCCGTTTCCACGAATAGTCTGCGCCGAGGCGCAGGCCGCTGTCGCCGCGCGCCAGCACCGCGCCGGTGCGGGCATCACGCAGCTGGAAGCCGAGCGTGTATTCGGTGCGGCTGACCCGCCGCACCACGCCGATCAGCGATTGATCCGCGCCGAGCTCCTTCGCAATCGCGACCTCGCAGCCACCGCAGTCGCGTAACGCGCGCGCCTTCGCCGCCTCGCCGCTCGCGCTGCCGACGTCGACGATGCGGTAGCGGCCGGACTGGCCGAGCACGTCACGCACGCCGCCGGTGGTCTCGGCGAGGTACGATACGTCTGAACCGGCCAAGGTGCTTCCTGGTGCGGCCGTCACGTCCTCGAGCTCGAAATCGAACACGGCGAGCGCGACCGGCGCAGGCGTACCGAGCGCCGCTATGACCTCGCGGGCGAGGAACGCCTCGGCACGGTCCCAGGCCTCGTCATTGTCGCCGCGGAACGTGTAGAGCTTCTCGAACAGGACCTTCTTGGCCGCGGTATCGATCACGGCGACCCGCGCCCATTGCACCAGCGTGCTCGTCTTCTGGACGCCGCCGACGACCTTGAATTTTGCATCGGCTTGCCCGGCGGGCATGAGCTGATAGCGCTTGTCCGCCCCGACATCCCGCCGCAGCGCGGCCATGAACCCGCTCAGCCGCTTCTCGTGGGCGGCGGTCTGATCTACCGGCTCGCCGGACGTATCCAGGTACTGGAAATCCTCGATCGACACACCGGCCGGTGCTGCGGCGGCCGCCTCGGTGCCCGCGCCGGCAGGCCGGACACCCACGAGGACAGCAAGGAGAAAAGCCGGGAGGATCAACCGGGAGAGGTACATGAGCGTGGCCTCGCAGATGGAGCGATCAGCAAATCTCGGGGGCAGCCCGACGCCCTGCAACGGGGCCCGTCCCGGCGAGCGCCGGGAAAATTTCACGTCGTTGCACTGCGGTAACGCGCAGCGCTTTGCGCGGCTGGCGTTCTGCCGTTTAATGCGGAGCCGACAAGCCCGTTCGCACTAGGTGCTGCCCGATGTGGAACCGCCCGAGATTCGATCTCAAGGTCCGTCTGACGTTGCGCGTGGCCGCCATAACGGCCGCCTGCTTCGCCGCAATCTCCGCCTATTTCCTGATCGCGGCCGACCGCGCGGTGCACGCGCGCATCGACGGCATCGCCGCGATCGTGGCGAAGTCGCTCGAGCTGCAACAGGGCAAGATCCAGTGGGTGGCCGGCCCGCGCGACTTTCCGAACCTCGATCCCGTCGCGGCCTATGTGATGACGCCCGGCCTGTGTCTGGCTTTCCGTGGCCCGAGCGGCGAGATGCTGCAGCGATTCTGCAGCGGCGCGCCTGCCCCGGCGAGCCCGTCGCCGCAAATCTTCGCGGCCTTCTATCGCAGCCTGTTCGACCCCGGCCGCGAAGCGGCACGGCCTGTGATCGTGCGCGGCGCCAAGCTCGGCGAGACCGTGGTCTCGGTCGATCCGGCCGTGCAGACGGCGGAGGCCTGGCACGAGGCCGGCCGCCTGATGATTGCGCTTGCGATCGCGCTGCCGCTGCTGTGCTTGCTGGTCTACGCCGCGCTGGCGCGCGCGCTGCGCCCGACCCGCCTGATCCGCACCGGCCTCGAGCGGATCGCCGCCAACGACCTCTCGGCGCGACTGCCGCCGTTCGATCTGGCCGAACTCTCCGCGATCCGCGACGGCTTCAATCATCTCGCCGAAAGCCTCGACAATGCGCTCGCCGAGCGCAGCGAGCTGACGCGCAAGCTGATCGCGCTCCAGGACGACGAGCGCCGCCATCTCGCGCGCGAGCTGCATGACGAGTTCGGCCAGTCGCTAGCCGCCATCCGCGCGCTCGCCTCCTCCGCCCGCCAGACCGCCGCGCAGGACTGCCCCGCTTTGCTCGGCGAATGCGACGGTATCGCGCGGACCGCGACCAGCATGATGGAGACGCTGCGCGGTGCGCTGTTCCGGCTGCGCCCGCCCGACGTCGAGGAGCTCGGGCTGGTGGCGAGCCTGGAAGGCCTCGTCGCGGGCTGGAACGGACGCAGCCGCGGCGAGACGCGCTTTTCGATCCATTTCGACGGCGCGTTCGAGACCCTGCCCGCCGCGATCAGCGCCAACCTCTACCGCATCGTGCAGGAGGCGCTCACCAACGCCGCCAAGCACGCCGGCGCCACCAAGGTGGACCTGCATTTGACGATGACGGCAGACGAGATCGCGCTTGCCATCGACGACGATGGCCGGCCGAGCGATGCGTCGGTCAAATCCGGCATGGGCCTGCTCGGCATGCGCGAGCGCGTTGCGGCTTTGCGCGGCCGGATGAGCTTCGAAGTCGGTGCCAACGGCGGCTCGGCCCTGCGCGTCGTCATTCCGCTCACCGCCGCCGAGCGGCAGGCGCTGGAGCATGCGGCATGAGCGCGGCCGATGCCTCCATCCTGCTGGTCGACGACCATTCCGTCGTCCGCGAGGGCTATCGCTCCGTGCTCCAGAAGCAGCCGGGCCTTCGCGTCATCGCCGAGGCGGCCGACGGCGCGGAGGCCTACCGGCTGTACAAATCCGAGGCGCCCGACCTCGTCATCATGGATCTGAGCATGCCCGGCATCGGCGGCATCGAAGCGGTCAGGCGGATCAGGCAATGGGACAAGGGCGCCAGGATCCTCATCTTCACCATGCATCAGAATGCGGGCTTCGCCGTGCAGGCGATCCGCGCCGGCGCCAGGGGTTACGTCACCAAGACCAGCCCGCCGGAAACGCTGGTGCGGGCCGTGATGGACGTGCTCGCCGGCAAGATCGCCATCAGCCCCGACATCGACCACGAGCTGGCGCTGAGCCGGCTCGGCGGCGAAAGCTCGGCCGCCGACGTCCTCACCGCGCGCGAGTTCGAGGTGATGCGGCTGCTGCTCGCGGAGCGGACGACGGAGGAGATCGCAGAAACGCTGCATGTCAGCCCGAAGACGGTGGCGAACCTGCATTCCCTGATCAAGGACAAGCTCGGCGTCGGCTCCGACATCGAACTGGTCCGCCTGGCCTTGCGCCAGGGACTGTTGACCGAGCCCGATCTCGGCGAGGCCTGATCGTTCAGGCCAGATACCGCGCCAGATAGCCTTCCATCGCATAGAGCGCGCAGAGTGCCAGGCTCGACCACACCGCGGCGCTGAAATACAGGAACATCCAGGTCAGCTCGCCCTTCCAATGCGCGATGTCGTGGGTCACCACCCAGCGCGTCGAGACGTCATGCAGGCCTTCGAGGAAGCCCAGGAACCTGCCGCCCTCGGCGTGCCCGGCCCGCCAGCGGCTGAGATACATCGGTACGTCGACGGTGACGAGGAAGGCGAGGAAGCAGGCGATGCCGACGATGCCTGACATCAGCGCCCAGCGCACCACGCCCTGGAATTCCGGCATCAGGCGGCACAGCGCGATGCCGGCGAGGAAGAAGGTCACCGCCCACAACGAGTTCTCGATCGCGTTGTAGAGGAAGTTGGTCGTCACCACAGCGTACCAGGAGAAGCACTCCGCGATGATGATGATCGGCACGATGACGAGCGCGATGTTCACCGCGGTCTCGGCGCCCGTCATCTTGCCGAGCTGATGCAGGATGATGGCCCATTGCGCGACGAAGCAGAGCTCGGCCACGGTCGCGACCGTTCGGCCAACGACGACGCTCGATAGCCAGGTGTCGAACAGGCAGATGCGCTGCACGTCGGCCCGCGGCAGGAACGAGCGGAACGCGCAGCCGAACACATAGCCGGCGCACAGCAGCAACATCAGCCCGATGTCCGAGCCGCCACTGAGGCTACCCGCAGGCGTCGGGTAGAATTCGCGGTAGAGCATGAACCACACCAGGATATTGGCGCCGCTCACGAGCGTGAGGGATCCCCACCACCACGCGAGGGGATTTGACCGCGCCTGCCACTGCAACATGAACCGCTCCGCAAATTATCGATCTGACATGTCGTCGTAATAATCCTGTCACAACACGACATGCAATCACGACAAAAATCTGTGTGTGCGGCCCGGTCCGGCGCGTCCTTCAACGAAAACGTCGACGCGATATCAGTGTCCACATATCGGACAATTTCGCCGATTTTGTCGAATTTATTGGACAGAAGCGATTTGACCGTCTGATATTCGGGGATGGCCCCGAGAGATTCATCCAAACCGCGACATCCGCTCTCCTCCGCCGCCGCAGTGCTGGCCGAGAGTGTCGATGACGCCGCCTTCGCGACGACACTGGCAAAGGGACTCGTCGTGCTCGAGGCGTTCAAGGCCGGGAGCACGCTGCTGGGTAACATGGAGCTGTCGGCGCTGACGGGCATCCCGCGGCCGACGGTGGCGCGGTTGACGCACACGCTCGCCGAGCTCGGCTACCTCCGCTACGACGCCGAGCGCGCCAAGTACCGCGTCGCTGCGCGGGCACTGCGGATCGCGCATCCTCTGCTTGCCGGGATGCAATTCCGCCAGATGGCGCGGCCCATGATGCAGGAGCTGGCGCTCAGCGTCCGCGGCACGGTCTCGATCGGCCTGCTCGATGCGACGTCGATGATCTATGTCGAGACCGCGCGCTCCGGCGATGTCGGACCGCACGCGCCGGACATCGGCATGCCGATTCCCGTGGTGATGACCGCCATGGGACGCGCCGCGGCGGCGACCTTGCCGCCGGCCGATGCAGACCGGCTCGAGCGGAACATCGGTGCTGAAGACCCCGAGCTGTGGTCGGCCTTTCGCGACAGATACCGGGCCGGGATCGCGCAATGCAAAAGCCGGGGCTTCTGCACCTGCTGGGGCGAGTACATGGCCTCCATCCATGCCGTCGCCGCGCCGCTGTTTCACGCCAGCGAATCGAGGCAGTCGTTCTCGATCAATTGCGGCATCCCCGCCTTCCGGCTCCAGCCGGGCCAGCTGGAAGGCGAGATCGGCCCGCGCATCGCGGCGCTTGCCGACAGCATCCGCGCCATCGTCGGGCAGACCGAGCTCGCGCCGCCGCGCAAGACCAAGAAAATCACAAGCGCCGGAAAATGACATGGCTGGACCGCTCGGGGGACTGAAGGTTCTCGACATCGCGACGATCATTGCAGCGCCGTTCTCCGCCACGCTGCTGGCCGACTACGGCGCCGAGGTGCTCAAGATCGAGATGCCCGGACACGGTGACGGCGTAAGGTCGTTTCCGCCGTTCAAGGACGGCAAGCCGCTGTGGTGGAAGGCCGCCAATCGCAACAAGAAGTTTGCCACGCTCGATCTGCGCACTGGGGAAGGACTTGCGCTGTTCAAGCAGCTGCTTCCGCGCTTCGACGTGCTGATCGAGAATTTTCGCCCGGGTACGCTCGATCGATGGGGCTTGCCTAAGGAGGTGCTGTGGTCGATCCAGCCGCGCCTCGTGATCCTGCGCGCCACCGCCTTCGGGCAGGATGGACCCTATCGCGAGCGACCCGGCTTTGCCCGCATCTTCGAGGCCATGGGCGGGCTCACCTACATCACGGGCGAGAGCGACGGCGAACCGACCCATCCGGGATACCCGATCGGGGATTCGATCGGCGGGCTGTTCGGCGCCGTCGGCGTGCTCGCGGCGCTGTGGAAACGGGCGCGCGACCGCGATGCGCCCGGCGAAGAAATCGATCTTTCGCTGACTGAGGCAACCTTCCGCCTGCTCGACGTCCTCGCCATCGAGCACGATCAGCTCGGCACCGTTCGCAGCCGGATCGGCAATGCCAACGGCTATTCGGCGCCGGCCGCCGTGTTTCGTACCAGCGACGATCATTGGGTGACGCTGGCAGGTTCGACCAACGCCCTGTTTGCGGCGAACTGCCGGGCGATCGAACGCCCCGATCTCATCGACGATCCGCGCTTCGCCAGCAACGACCGGCGCGTCAGGCACGCCGCCGAGCTCAACGACATCTTTGCCGGCTGGTGTGCCGCCCATCCCCTCGACGAGGTCCTCGCGAAATTCAATGCCGCACAGGGAACGCTCGCCCCGATCTATTCGATCGACCAGATCGCCGACGACCCGCAAGTGAAGGCGCGCGAGGTGATCACCCGCGTTGTCGACAAGGATTTCGGCACGGTCGCCATGACCAATGTCGTTCCGCGCTTCACCAATGATCCCGCGCGATTGCGTCACGCCGCCGGCGACGTCGGCGAGGACAATGACGAGGTGTTTCGAAATTGGCTCGGCCTTTCGGACCAGGAGATCGAAAGGCTCACCGCGCGAAAGGTGATCTGAAATTAACAAGAAGACCAACAATAAAAAGGGAGGAAGAAAACAGTGACATCATTCAAGGTCACACGCCGAACCCTGCTGGGCACGCTCGCGGGCGGCCTCGCCGCCGGCTCGGGCCTGACGGCACAGGCCGAGGATGCATGGCCCTCGCGCATGGTGCGGCTGATCTCGCCCTACGGGCCCGGTGGCTCCAACGACATCTCGTTGCGCCTGCTGGCCGAAGAGTTCGGCCGCAGCCTGCATCAGCAGTTCATCGTCGAGAACAAGCCCGGTGCCGGCACCCGCATCGCCAATGACATGGTCGCCCATGCCCCGGGCGACGGCTACACCCTTCTCTATGTCGCGGCCCCCTACGCGACCGCCGAGGCGCTGTTCGGCAAGCTAACCTATGACCGCAAGGATCTGCAGCCGGTGGCGATGGTCGTGGTCGCGCCGCTCTTCCTCATCATCAGCGCCGACGCGCCGTTTAAGACGCTCCCCGAGCTGATCGCCTACGGCAAGTCGAAACCGGATGGGCTGACCTTCGCGTCTCCCGGCGCCGGCTCGCAGCCGCACCTCGCCGGAGAGCTCCTGTTTCGCGACGCCGGCGTCAAGGGCCTGAACATTCCGTTCCGGGGCGATGCCGCCTCCTACACCGAGCTGCTCGCCGGCCGCGTCGATGCTACGCTGACAGCGCTGCCGACCGCCCTGCCCTACATCCAGAGCGGCAAGTTCATCGTGCTCGGCGTCGCCTCGCCCGAGCGCAGCGCGCTCTACCCGCAGGCACTGACACTGCGCGAGCAGGGCTTTCCCAACGTCGCAGCCGCAGGCTGGTACGGCTTCATGGCGCCCGCCACGACGCCGCGCGCGATCGTCGACATGTTTCAGGCCGAAGTTCTGCGCGCGCTCGCCGAACCCGGGATCAAGGACAAGCTGACCGCTCAGGGCCTCGAAGTGCGCGCCGGCACTGCGGCCGAGTTCGGCCAGTTCATCGACGCCGAGACCCAGAAATGGACCAAGCTGATCCGCGACGCCGGTCTCAAGGGCGAATAGCAATCGGGAAGGACCGGACATGACAAGCACACTGCTCAAACACATCGCGGCCTCCGCACTGCTTCTCGCGCTATCGAGCGCGGCAGTGCAGGCGCAGAAGAAATACGATTCCGGCGCGTCCGACACGGCGATCAGGGTCGGCCAGACCGTGCCGCTCAGCGGCCCGGCCTCGGCCTATGCCGTGATCGGCAAGACCCAGGCCGCCTATATGAGGATGATCAACGACCAGGGCGGCGTGAACGGCCGCAAGGTCGAGTTGATCCAGTATGACGATGCCTATTCGCCGCCGAAAACCGTGGAGCAGACCCGCAGGCTGGTCGAAAGCGACGAGGTGCTGCTGACGTTCCAGATCATCGGCACCGCGCCGAACGTCGCCGTGCAGAAATATCTCAACGCCAAGAAAATCCCTCAGCTGTTTGCCGCGACCGGCGCTGCGCGCTTCACCGATCCCAAGAACTTTCCCTGGACCATGGGATTCAACCCCTCCTACCTGGTCGAAGGCCGCATCTACGCGCAATATTTGCTGAAGAACCACCCGAACGCGAAGATCGGCGTGCTCTACCAGAACGACGACCTCGGCAAGGATTATCTCGCCGGCCTCAAAGCCGGCCTCGGCGACCAGGCGAAGATGATCGTGGCCGAGACATCCTACGAGATCACCGAGCCGACGATCGACTCGCAGATCCTGCGGCTGAAGGATGCCGGCGCCGACGTGCTGTTCAGCGCCACGACGCCGAAACAGGCGGCGCAGGCGATCAAGAAGGTCGCCGAGATCGGTTGGAAGCCGCTGCACATCATCGACATCAACGCCTCCTCGCTCAGCGCCGTGCTGAAGCCGGCGGGTCTGGATAATTCCAAGGGCGTCGTCAGCGTCGGTTACGTCAAGGATGCCGCCGATCCCGAATGGAAGGACGATCCCGGCATGAAGCGCTACCTCGCCTTCATGGCAAAATACTATCCCGACGGCGACAAGGATTCGAACCTGAACGTCTATGGGTACATCACGGCCCAGCTGCTGGTTCAGGTGCTGAAGCAATGCGGCGACGACCTCACTCGCGACAACGTGATGCGGCAGGCCGCCAGTCTCAAGAACGTCGAGCTCGACCTGACGCTGCCGGGGATCTCGGTCACGACCACGCCGACCGACTATCGCGTCAACAAGCAGTTCCAGATGGTGCAGTTCGACGGCCAGCGCTGGCAGAAGCTCGGCGACATCGTGACGGACGAAGCGAAGGAGTGAGGCGGCGAGAAGCGTAATGCCGTTGCGGCGCTCATTGCCCTCCAGCAAGGCGGCTGCCGCTGCGGATGACATCGTCGCGTTGGCCGACATGGCGCTGATATTCGGAGATCGCGCGGTTGGCCATCCGGATCCGGTTCGTCTGCCCCTCCTCGACCATCATGGTGATGCGCTGTGCCAGGAACACGCAGGCCTCGAACTCGTCGCCGATGGCGCCCGTCCGCGTGAGAAAGTTCCAGGCGATCTCATAGGCCTGCTCGGCGGCGGGGTTGCGGTAGTCGCTGAAGATAATGTGCGTCATCACCGGCAAAGCCGCAGGCGGGCGATCGTTCCTGTGGTCCCTTCCTACCTCCCCCTTATCACGGGCTGCATGAGTCCCCGATGGATGTCCGGTCTCTGGAACGAAATGCACTTGCGCTGGCAGACACGTTCCGACGCTGGGTCGTAGGCCTCCAGTTCGATGCACCCGGAACGTCGTGCGCAGGAACGGTTGCTGTCGCGCGTGATTGGTCCGTCATGTGCAACAGGAGACGCAACATGCGTAAGAC
>NZ_PTFE01000140.1:0-15638 GCF_002936975.1 Bradyrhizobium sp. AC87j1 | reverse complement strand
CGCGCCTCGGCGGTTGGACCGGATACTACGGTAAACCAGGACCCATCACGATCCTCCAGGGCCTGTTGGCCCTCAGGGCCATGCTCAGCGGCTGGAGGATCGCTCGCGATGTGTGAATCAAATAGGGCTTGTCCCGGGCATCCACGTTCTCTGCGCCGCAAGTAAGATCGTGGATGGCCGGGACGAGCCCGGCCATGACGGCAGAACATGGCCAATCCACAGCTTCCCGGCTACCTGCTTGAACCAACACGGGAACATGCCCATATTGCTGATCAAGGGGCGCCTCTCAGGGCCCTGATGCACCAAAGTCGCTTTCTGCGAGGACTTTGTAAACTATGTCTCGTGTTCCCACGTTATCCAGTCCGTTCCTTCTGGGCTTCGACGAGATTGAGCGCGTGCTCGATCGCGTCGTCAAAGGCGCCGACGGCTACCCTCCCTACAATATCGAGAGGTGTGGCGGCGCGGACGGCCAGCCCGAGCGGCTGCGTATCACGCTGGCGGTCGCCGGATTTACGCGCGACCAACTCGATGTAACCATTGAGGAAAACCAGCTCGTGATCCGCGGGCGGCAGCAGGACGACAAGACCCGGCAATACATCCATCGCGGCATCGCCGCGCGCCACTTCCAGCGCACCTTCGTGCTGGCGGAGGGGATGCTGGTGCTGGGTGCGGATCTGAAGAACGGGTTGTTGTCGGTCGATCTGGCCCGGCCTGAACCGGAGAGGATCGTTAAGACAATCGCTATCAATGAGCACGAATAATGGAACGAGTAGCGGACTCGACCGCTTAGTGTTCCAGAGGAGTCGAGACCATGAGTGAAGGTCACGTTGCGTTCGAATACGAAGCCAAGAACGTCTCGCCCGAGACGCTGGCAACCCTTGGCGAAGGCCATATCGCCTATGTGAAGCAGATCCGCTCCGAGGACGTGCCGGGCCTGTTTCCCGAAGCGCCGAAAATCGCGCCGGGCTTAAAGCTCTTCGCGCTCCACGCCGCCGACGGCACGCCGATCATGTTGACCGACAGCCGCGAAGCCGCGATCGCCAACGCCTGGAGCAACGAGCTGCAAGCCGTCAGCGTGCACTGAGCGCACGTCGCACGAATAGAGTTTCCAGCGGGCATGCCTTCTTGCGAAGGCATGCCCGCTTTCATTTTGACGCGATGACGCTCCTCGCAATGACGGTGCGTGAGGCCGCAGTGGGCTCAACTCTCGAATCCCGAACGTGCGCTTCAACGCACCGCCGGGATCAGCGCCCGCAGGATGTCCGGCTTCCAGGTTTGTCGCGCGCTGTCGAAGGCCGCGAAATCATGGTCGAACTGCCAATAGGCCCATGCCCAGCCAAGCCGATCCGCACTTCGGGCCACGAACGACAGATATCGCGTCCGGGCTTCGGCTGGAGCGCGCTCGTACACGCCGAACTCGCCGAGATAGATCGGGCGCTTTTCCTTTTCGGACCAGCTACGAATCTTTTCGAAGTCGGCGAGAGCCTTCCGTTCGTCCTCCGGAGTGCCCCAATCGAGTGGCCCGAGCCGCGAAAACGTTGGGGACCACGGCGCACCCTGATGCGTGAAGCGTATCGGCGCGTAATAGTGAAACGTGACGATGAGGTTTCTGTCACCTGATGGCAGGGCCAGTTCCTCGACCGGCATGTCATCGACGTTGAGAACGGCAGCAATGACCGTCCGTCCGGGGTTGCTGGTGCGGATGATGCCGAGACACTCGTTCAGAAGGGCGTTCCAGCTGGCCGACGTCATCTGCCCGCCGGGCTCATTGAGGACCTCGAAGACAAGCTTCGGATATCTTCCGGCATAGCGCTCGGCGATTTGCGTCCAGAATGCCTTCAGCTTCTCGGCGCATCCGGACACGTCGCGCTGGCAAGTATCCGTATCGTGCTCGTCGAGAATGGGGATGAGCTTCCGGGCGAGCACTTCTTCGATCACGGCATCTAGCCGCCTCAGGACGATTTCATCCAGCAGATTCCCTTCGCCCATGAACTTGAAGCCGAAGAAATTGATCCGAACATGCGAGAACCCGGCCTTTCGGATGGCCGTGAGGTTGTCCAGACGAAATGGCGCATTCCGGCCTCCTTCCCAGATGCCGTCGTAGCCGAGGATGTTGATGCCGCGCCCCAACTCTCCTGGGGCGCGCGCGGTGCCCTGTTGGGCTGCGTCGGCCTGAGAGCAGATCGCGAGCATGGCTATCGCCAAGATGAGGCGGAAGGTCACCGACCAGCGGGCGCAGATGGCATTCATGCTGCCTTCTCCATCATGGCAGCAGGGATTGCTGCGGCACCGGCCTGCACACCGCGAAGAAGAACGCGACGAGAAGCACCGACGTGAACATCGTCGAGCGGAGGAACATCGTCTCCGTGAAATTCGATTGAAAGCTCAGGACGACAAATCCGATGATGAGAGCGCAATGGGAACGATTGATCGACCGGGTGGCGATCAAATACAGGACCTTTTCCGAAAACAGATAGACGCTCGCGACGAACAGCAAATATCCCAGAAACCCCGTTTCAATCGCCACCGCGATGTAACCGCTATGATAATTGTCGAGCACCCAGCCATGGTTCTGGTTGAAATAGTCGTAAATCGAAGGGCGCGTCCAGAATCCGTTGATGCCAAAGCCCAGCAGGGGCGCGTCGTTGAAATGGCTGATGGCGTACTGCCAAATGAAAGTCCGCTCGGTCAAGTCGATGGTCGATTCACCGCCGAGATGAAAGGAATCGTACCCCGTCAGATAGAAATACAGGAACAGCAGGGCGGCCAGGATGCACATGATGAATGGCAGCACCGCATAGACTTTCATGCAGCGGATCGACCACATCGAGGTCACGAGCAGTCCACAAGCGGCAACAGCGACGGCACCGGCACCACGGGATTCCGAGGCGATAACGCACGTCAATGCCAGGAGAAACGTCACGAGAAAAGCGATCCATCCCTGCCCGGTCATCTTCTGATAGCAGGCAAAGAACATCAGATATGCGCTGATGAAGCCGAGCGTCTGCTTCGATTCGTAGATTCCTTGCCACTGGCCGTTGTGCATCCAGCTCTGGTCGACGCCGATCTCGGGCACGAAGACGGCACACAAGGCCGAAGCGGCGACCAGAATGAAGAACCCGAGGGCCGTCGATCCGACGATCTCGTCCATGTCGATACGCGTAATGAGGCAGTACGCACCGAAGGTCGTCACCACGAGCGCCGCGCTCTTCATGATCGCCGCAATGGCGAGACTGGTCCAGAGAACGGAAATGGCAGCGAGGGAATAGAATGCCACCAGCGCGATGAGATCGGGATTGAGCTGCACGCGCACGCGTGGACGTACGAAAGCACTGGCGTAGATCAAGATGATCCACATCACGAGCGCAACGGCCTGTTGCAGATAGCTCCACTCTGCGGGAAGCAGCGCGGGATGGAAGACCCCCATCGACGGGACCACGTTGACGGTGATCGAACCGCGGATCACGTTTCTGGCAAGCTTCTCCACGCCGACACCGCGCGGTTTCCAGATGGCGCTTTCGTATGTCTCGGAATCCGAAGCGATTTGTAGGCTGGCCCTGAGCTGACCTTCCTGAAGCACGGCTGATGCTCCCTTACCGCGCGTCGCGACCGCCTTCGCGCGGTCGACATTCCCGGGACTTGCGCCGCGAGCGGGCCTCAATTGGCCCGGACGTCAGTTCCGAGCAAAGCGCAGCCTGAACCCAACGATATCGATGATTGGCGGTTCGTCGCCGGCTCCAACGCCGGCACCGAATGGATCGCCTGGGCGTCTTGCGAGGCGCGTAGCTTTTGGACGATACGCCGGGCATCCGCCGGCCGAGGCCCGGTTCCCCGGGCCGTTCTCCCCCCGCCGCGCCAATGCGCAACGACGCATTTCCATTCCAAATCACGTCCGCTCAGTCCACAGCTTTGAACGACTGTTAGCGGATTTTGGCGCCGCCCAATATGCCGTGCGTCTCAAGCGGGAAAATTTTCGGAGCGTCTACCTGGAGAACCCTGAGGCAGGGCGCGACGCCGACAATGCCGGGCGATCCAGGAGGCCAGAGTCGATCCGGCCTTTGACGGCGACGTTACGCCGCGGTGGCCGGCGGCAGTGCCAGCACAGAGTAAATCGCCTGGGCATCGCGAGAGGCGCGCAGCTTCTTGGCGATGTCCTGGTCGCGCAACAGGCGGGCGATGCGGGCGAGGGCCTTGAGATGATCGGCGCCGGCGCCTTCGGGGGCGAGCAGCAGGAAGACGAGATCGACCGGCTGGCCGTCCATCGCCTCGAAATCGATCGGGCGGTCGAGACGCGCGAACAGGCCGAAGATCTTTTCGAGCTTGGGCAGCTTGCCGTGCGGAATGGCGACGCCATAGCCGACCGCGGTGGTGCCGAGCTTCTCCCGCTGCAGCAGCACCTCGAACACGGAGCGCTCGTTCTGCCCGGTCAGCTCGGCGGCCTTGGCCGCGAGCTCCTGCAAGGCCTGCTTCTTGCTGTTGACCTTCAATGCCGGGAGAATCGCCTCGGGTGCGACCAGATCGGTAATCGGCATGGAGGGTTTCCGAGGTGAATTAAACCGTCAGGTTCCGAATTGGCCAGCTTGGAGAGAAACCACGCTGGGCCGGCGTCAAGAAGGTCAAGCAGGAGGAGGACTTAGCCCAAATCCCGTTAAGTCCTGATGTGGGGCGCTTCTACTCCAACGCAATCCCGGTGCCAACTCCCGCGTGCGGCTTTGCCCCGGTCATTGTTAAGGTCTGCGGATGGTACGGGGGCCGGGCTTTTGCCCTAGCCCCCGGCCCTGCTGTTCCCCTTGCCATCCGCCCTAACATCCGTTTTGGCTCCCGGCGGGTCGATCCAGCCCACATTGCCGTCAGCCCGGCGGTAAATGATGTTCACCCGGCCGCTGGAGCCATGCTGAAAGACCAGGCAGGGAGCCCCGCTCAGGTCGAGTTCCATGACGGCCTCACTGACCGACAGCGGCTTCAGCGAGGTGGTGGCCTCGGCGATGATGACGGGGCTGTAGCCGGTGACCTCGTCCTCGCCCTCCGGCGCCTCGAGCACGTAGCTGGTGGCATCGAGCGCAGCCATCGCTTCGGAGGCGACATGGGCCTTGCGGGCGGAGCGGTCCTTGAGCCGGTTCTTGTAGCGGCGCAGCCGCTTCTCGATCATCAGCAGCGCCTGGTCGGCGCTGGCATAGGCATCCGGCGCGTTCGAATCGGCCTCCAGCGTGATTCCGGAATCGAGGTGCAGGGCGCAATCGGTGCGGAAGCCGAAGCCGTCCTTGCTGAGCGTGATGTGGCCGGAATAATTGCCGTCGAAATATTTGCGCAGCACCTCGTCGGTGCGGTCGGAAACGCGGCCGCGCAGGGCCTCGCCGACGCTGATGCTCTTTCCCGAGATTCTGAGAGTCATGTGATGCCTCGCTTGGTTCACGTGCTCGCGGTGCGATGACACGTCATCGCACCTCTGGAATATTGCCTGCGCATGATCTCCCCGCAAACGCCTTTGGCGTTTGTCGGGAAGCAAAACCGCTGGACACTTTTCGGGATCATGCGCGTGCTTGGATCCGTCTCGACGGGGGGTCGAGAGTAGCGCGATTTCGCGCCAGCGCAATCAGGCCGGTTCGGTGTTGCGGGAACGATCGGACAAGGCGGTAGAGAGGACGTTACCAAGAGCGCTCTGCTTGTCGCGGCGACGTTGCACCGAGGAAGGAATGCGCATGGCTTCGCGGTACTTCGCGACCGTGCGGCGGGCAATATCAATGCCCGAGGCGCGCAAGCGTTCCACGATGGTGTCGTCCGACAGGATCGCCGCGGGCTCCTCCGAATCGATCAGCTGCTTGATGTGGTGGCGCACGGCTTCGGCGGAATGCGCCTCGCCGCCGTCGGCCGAGGCGATCGAGGCGGTGAAGAAATATTTCAGCTCGAACGTGCCGCGATTGGTCGCCATGTACTTGTTGGCGGTGACGCGCGACACCGTGGATTCATGCATCTGGATGGCGTCGGCCACGGCCTTCAGATTGAGCGGCCGCAAATGCGCCACGCCGTGGGTGAAGAAGCCGTCCTGCTGGCGCACGATCTCGGTTGCAACTTTCAGGATGGTGCGGGCGCGCTGGTCGAGCGCGCGCACCAGCCAGGTCGCGTTCTGGAGCGCGTCGGTGAAATAGGACTTGTCGCCGTCCTTGCCGATCTTCTTCGACAGCTCGGAATAGTAGGTCTGGTTGACCAGCACGCGCGGCAAGGTGTCGCTATTGAGCTCGACATGCCAGCCGCCGTCGGGACCCGGGCGGACATAGACGTCGGGCACCATGGTCTGCAGACGTGCCGAGCCGAACTTCATGCCGGGCTTGGGATTGAGGCGGCGGATCTCGCCGATCATGTCGGCGATGTCCTCGTCGTCGACGCCGCAGATCTTCCGCAGGGCCACGATGTCGCGCTTGGCCAGGAGATCGAGATGCTCGACCAGAGCCTGCATCGCGGGGTCGTAGCGGTCGAGCTCGCGGAGCTGGATCGCCAGGCATTCGCTCAAATTGCGCGCACAGACCCCGGGCGGATCGAATTTTTGCAGCACGGCAAGGACGCCCTCGACGTCGGCTTGCGTCGCGCCAAGGCGCTCGGCGGCCTGGCCGAGATCGCCCGGCAGATAGCCGGCTTCGTCGACGAGGTCGATCAAATACTGGCCGATCATGCGCTGGGCAGGTGCGGTAAAGGCCACCGAGAGCTGCTCGGCGAGATGGTCTGAGAGCGTCAACTCGGCCGCGACGAAGGCCTCGAGATTGTAGTCCTCGTCGCCGGAGGCGCCGCCGCCCCATTCCGTATAGGTCGTCGGCGCGGCGTCCTGGGCGTTGCGCGCCGCGGCCTCGGCCGGTTCCTCGGAGAAGACGTTGTCGAGGCCCGTGTCCAGGGTCTGCTCGATCTCGGCGCGGGTGCCGAGATCCTTGCTCATCCATTCCTCTTGGCCCGGCTCGAACGCGTCGCCGCCGCCAAAGCCGTCATCACCCTGTCCGCCGGACTCCTCGCCATCGCTGTACTGGCCGGCGTCGGCCGGGGCCTCGCCCGCGGGGGCCTCGTCATTGGCCCGTTCCAGCAGGGGGTTACGCTCGAGCTCCTCTTCCACGAAGGTCGTGAGATCGAGATTGGACAATTGCAACAGCTTGATCGCCTGCATCAACTGCGGCGTCATGACCAGCGACTGCGATTGCCGGAACTCTAATCTCTGCGTGAGCGCCATGAAGCAAGAACCGTTCCCAAAAATTGGTCCGATTTTTGCTTATCCTAGTCCAGGCCCGATGTACACGTCTTGACGAAACGCAAAAACGGGCTAGAGGCGGAATTCCTCGCCAAGGTAAAGGCGGCGCACGTCCGGATCGGCAACGATCTCATCCGGGCTCCCCTCGGTCAAGATTTCGCCGGCATAGACGATGTAGGCGCGGTCGGTGAGGCCGAGCGTCTCGCGGACATTGTGGTCGGTGATGAGGACGCCGATGCCGCGATTGGTGAGGTGGCGGACGAGGTCCTGGATGTCGCCGACCGCGATCGGGTCGATGCCGGCGAAGGGCTCGTCGAGCAGCATGTAGTTCGGACGCGTCGCCAGCGCGCGCGCGATCTCGACGCGGCGCCGCTCGCCGCCTGATAGCGCGATCGACGGCGATTTGCGCAGCCGCGTGATGTTGAATTCGTCGAGCAGCGCATCGAGCTGCTGCTCGCGCTTCTTGCGCGAGGGCTCCACCACTTCGAGCACGGCGCGGATGTTCTGCTCGACGGTGAGGCCGCGGAAGATCGAGGCTTCCTGCGGCAGATAGCCGATGCCAAGCCGCGCGCGCTGATACATCGGGAGCTTGGTGACGTCGTGGCCGTCGAGCTCGATGGCGCCGCGGTCGGCCTTGATCAGGCCAGTGATCATGTAGAACACAGTGGTCTTGCCGGCGCCATTCGGACCGAGCAGGCCGACCGCTTCGCCGCGGCGCACATAGATGCTGACGCCGCGCACGACCTGGCGGCTGCCGAAGGCCTTTTCCACGCTATGCACAGCCAGGAAGCCGGGCCGCTTCAGGAGCTGGGGCCCGCCGCCGTTCGGCTTGGCGGCGGCCCTGACGGGGTGAACTGCGGGCTGACGCGGCGCCTCGGCCTGATAGTCGCCTTGATAGTCGCCCGGGAACTGATCGGGCGCATGGATCGCCTGGTCGCGGGCCATCGGCGCGTCCCGGATCGGGCTGGTCACGAGCCCGCCGACGCCGTCACCGAGCGCGGTGATGTCCTGACGCGCAAATCCTGGCCGGCCGCGCTTGGCGGGGCGCCGACGGAACATGCTGAAGAGATCGACCATCCCCGCCTTCTAAGCCTTTCGCGACGATCCTGCGCGAATTCGCGCGATCTGCCGCACCGGCCATTCGACTAGCCGATGCAGCATGAGTGAAGGGATGTCTCATGCCCAGTGAAACACGCCCGAAAAGCGGCGGACCCCGCTTCGAAAGCCCTGCGCGCTAGATACAGTCTCACAGGCCAAGCTTCAACCTCGGTTCGGGAGCATCCGAGCCAAGCCGTTGAATTTATTTGGGTTTACTTGCGCCTGGCAATTGCAGGGCTGGACCTGCGCCAGGACCGCCCTGTGTTCCGCATTTGCTGTTCTGGTCGAACAGGCCCCGTACCTTGCCGCTGTCCGACTCCACCCGTGAGACGCCCGTAGTCATGTCGACCACCAATCGGTCACCCTGCAGCACGTTCTTGCACTGGGTCAGGACGACCTGGCCTCCGCCGCCCAGCATGGTGATGAGATTGGTCCTGGTGTCGAACACGGCGGTCTCGCCGGTGACCACCTGGTCCTTCTGAGTGACCACGACATTGCCGCGCGCCTCCAGCCGCTTGATCGAGGAACTGCCGCCCGGGCCCGGCTGCGCCGACTGCATCGGCGCGCCCTTGGTCGCCTTGGCCGCAGGCTGCGGCGTGGCGGGCTTGTCGCCACCCGATTCGTAGAACACCACCAGCGTCTTCGAGGTCATGGTGGTGTCGCCCTGGATGACCTTCACATTGCCGGCGAAGGTCGCCTCCTTCTTCTTGTCGCGCATCTCGAGCGAGGCCGCCTCGATCTGAATCGGCTGATCGCGGTTCTGCGAAAAACCCTGCATCGCGTTGGGCACACCCTGCATCGTGCTCTGCGCAAATGCGGCGCCAATTGCAGCAAGCACGACAGTGGCGGCGAGCGCAGCTGCACTGAAGATGGCATTGCGCGTGTGGTTGCGCGGAAAAGACCTGATCATGAAATCACTTTGAATTGGCAGATTTGTTCTTTGACTTGGCCGGCGGCGCCGCCGGCGCGGGCTCGGCTGGCGCAGGCTGAGCGGCGGCGGGGTCATCCAGCTTGTCCAGATGCATCACCACATTGCCCTCGAAACGGATGACGTCGCCGCCTTCCGTAATGCGCAGCTTGTCCGCGGTCAGCGTGCCGTTGGTCAGCTTGACGTCGACACGCTCGTCCGAGGAGACCGTGCCCTTGCCCATGTCGACGAAGGCCGAGTTCAGCCGCGCCTCGTAGCCGGTCGAGGTGCGCAGGAAGATGTCCTTGTGCAGATCGAGCTGCTGCTGCTTGTTGTCGAAGCGGCCGGTGCGGGCATCGAGGAACAGGGTCGATTGATCCTCCATCAGCACTTTCGCGCGCAGGTCGGAGAGATCGACATGATCGGGATCGGTGATGTCCTGCGTCGCGGTCTTGGCCCAGAGCTCGTAGGGCCGCTGGTCCGGCGTGTAGCCCGCCAGATGCGGCGATTCCATCGTGATCTTGGTGCCCGACACCACCAGGTTTCCGGAATCGAGCGGCAGCTTCGGCATCAGCATGCGGAACGGATTGAAGACCGAGACGCCGACGATGGCGGCCATCGACAACAGCACTGCAGCCGGCACCGCGAGGCGCAGAATCCGCACCAGACGGCTGTGGCGCGCCGCGCTGGCAAACTTCGCCGCAAGCGCAGCGTCGTAGGTGGGATTGTGGGCCGAATTCACCTGAGCTCCTGAGGTGCCGCTCGCCAGGCCGGGTTGCAGGCCGCTCCATTGTACCCGTCAGCGCCGCAATATGCAGCCTTGTACATATCAGGCTTGGACAGGCCGCACGAAAGTGTCCGAAACGGGGCGCAGCCCGAAGTCTAACCGGCGGTGGAGGGCTCAGGAATGCGCGAAAATGTCCTCCTCCGCCCAGCCCTGGAGGTCGAGCAGGGCGCGGGTCGGCAGGAAGTCGAAACAGGCTTTGGCCAGCGCGGTGCGGCCCTCCCGCACCAGCATGGCATCTAACCGTTCGCGCAAGGCATGCAGGTGCAGCACGTCCGAGGCGGCATAAGCGAGTTGCGGCTCGGTCAGGCTGTCGGAACCCCAATCGCTGGATTGCTGCTGCTTGGAGAGATCGACATTGAGCACCTCGCGCACGAGGTCCTTCAGGCCGTGGCGATCGGTGTAGGTGCGGGTCAGGCGCGAGGCAATCTTGGTGCAATAAATCGGGCCGGTCATGACGCCGAAGGTCTGGTACAGCACCGCGACGTCGAACCGCGCGAAGTGGAAGATCTTGGTGATGGCGGGATTGGCCAGCAGCGCCTTCAGGTTCGGCGCGTCGGTATGGCCCTTGGGGATCTGCACCACGTCGGCGCTGCCGTCACCCGGCGAGAGCTGCACCACGCAGAGCCGGTCGCGGTGCGGATTCAGCCCCATGGTCTCGGTGTCGATCGCCACCGCTCCGGTGTAGCGGGACAGGTCGGGCAGGTCGCCGCGATGCAGGCGTACGGTCATGGCGTTTCAAAACCTCGGATCTAATCGGTGCGTCGGCACTATAGCGAATTCGGATTGCCCGCGATGTAGCCATTGCCGGCGGGCCGCGCAAGCACGGGCTTCGCTCAGATCGCCGCCAGCATGATGCAGATCATCGCCGCAACCGCAATGCGGCTGGGGCCGTCGCGGAAGGCGTACAGAATCGGGTCGTCCGGCATCTCGCGGCGATGCGCCATCATCAGGGCGCGGCCGAACCAATAGAGCAGCAGCGGATTGAGCAGCCACAGCAGCCAGGGACGGCTGTAGAGCGGCGTCACCGCGGTCGAGGAGACGTAGAGCGAGAACACGGTCACCGCGTTCATCGCACTCGCCGCCGCCATCGCGGCGATGATTTGCAGATCGGTGACGCGATAGTCGCGGTTGGAAGGATCGGCAAGGCCGGCGCTCTCGCGCATGCTGAGCTCGCTGAAGCGCTTGATCAGCGCCAGCGAGGTGAACACGAACAGCGAGAAGATCAACAGCCATTCCGACAGCACCACGCCAACGCCGACCGCGCCGGCGACGATGCGAAGCGTGTAGAGACCGGCGAGCGTGACGATGTCGACCAGCATCTTGCGCTTGAGCGCGAGCGAATAGGCGATGGTGGTGACAAGATAGGCGCCGAGCACGCCGAGAAACAAAGGCGAGATGCAGAGGCCGGCCACGACCGCGAACAGCCACAACGCAGGGATCGCTGATAGCGCGGACGAGATCGGCAAATCTCCGGCCGCCAGCGCGCGATGGCGCTTGGTCGGATGCTGCCGGTCGGCTGCGAGATCCAGGAGATCATTCATCAGATAGGCGCCGGACGCACAGGCCGAGAATGCTAGGAACGCCAGAAGCGCGGAGCCGAAGCTGGCAAAATTCAGCTGATGCGCGGTGATGACAGGCACGAACACCAGCGTGTTCTTGGCGTATTGATAGACGCGCAGCGCCTTGGCCCAGGTCCTGAGGCTGGTCTTGAGGTTGGCGTTGCGGCTGCGATTTTCGATGCGCTCGATGGCGCCGCGATCGAACGGCAGGTTTTCTCCCGCAGCCAGATCAGCCGGCGCAACGACGCCGTCAAAGCCGAGATGCGCGGCAATGCCGGCGGCGTGGCGGGCGAAGCGGCCGGCCACCAGATAGATCTTCGCGCCCCGCGCCCGCGCTGCGAGCGCCTGGTTCAACACGTCGGAATCATAGGGCAGATGGGCGTAGTCGATCTCGGCGCGCGCCAGGATATCGGTGAGCGCCACCATGCCCGGGCGTCCGCCAGCGCCGAAGCGGGCGAGCATGCGGCCGGGGCTGGAGAACAGCGCCTCCATCAGCAGCTCGGAGCGCAGCAGGCCGCCTTCGAGATCGATGACGAGCGTCCGCGTCGCCGCCGCCGTGACCAACGGCTCGGGCACGCCAGGATCATACTGCCGGGCAGGCTGCTCCATCCGAATACGCTCTGACTTGCCGCAAACTGACCGGCTCAGCGCCGGGGAGCAGGGAAATGGACAGTCATGACACTAGGGGAGCATTCGCTAAGGGCGGCTTAATCGGGGCTGCCGGAAGCCGCGAGAACAGGGTGGGGCGCAGCCGCCGATCCGGCGACAAACGCAGACTTATCAATGGGATAATGCTCAGCAACGCTCACGGCGTCTTCTTCTGGGCAGGCACGGCCGGCTTCACGGGCGTTGCCTGGGCTTGCGGCTGAGGGGATGCGGCTTCCGGCGTAGCGATCGCGATGGCGATCAGACGCCATTGCCCGGCCACGGTCTGAAACGTGAGATCGAACTGGATCTGCTGCGGCCGGGTCGGAATGTAGCCTGCCAAGCGCAGCATTCCTCGCTGATCAAGCGCGGGCGCGTCGCTGAATTGCGGCGCCAGCAATGCCGCACCGTAGAGATCGAAATTGCGGCGCCGCAGATCAAGAAAATTCAGCGCGAGATCGGCGGCGGTGTTGCGCGCCTGGAAATCGGGCGCAGCGAGGTCGCGCAGCACCGTATAATTGCCCGTGCGGTTGGCATCGTTGAGCGTGAGCAGCGTCGAGCGGATCAGATAGAGCGCCTGCTCCAGCGTGACGGGCAGCGCCGGCTGCGCGCCAGCCACAGCCGGTGCGGGCGTCTTCTGCTGCGCCATCGCCCTGTCGCTTCCGCAGCACAGCAGCAGCGCCAGTGCCATCACGGCTCGCGCGATCAATTGCATCGAATTGCCAAAGCCTGGCATCACCAGCCGACGCGCATTCCGACGCGGCCGCCCAATCCGCCGCCGTTGGTGCCGTAGGTCAGACCGCCGCTGGCCTGCACATGCTCGCTGACGCGCAGCGCCGCACTCATGGAGAGTGCATTGGTGTTCTGGAACGTACCCCAGTTCATGCTCATCGCGATCTTCTCGGACGGCATCAGCCAGGGCGAGCCTGATATCGCAAAGGCCATCGCGACACCGTTGATCGCCTTGCCGGTCCTGCCGTCGAGGTCGTTGAGGCGGGCATTGATGCCTGCGAGCTGGCTGTTGATGCTTGCGATATCCGCGGGGCTCGCAAACCCGAGTGCACTGAGCGAGGTGGAGGCGAGATTGCCGGCCGCGTCCGTGGTGACGAGTTGCACGGGCCCGGATTGCGCCGCCGTGCTCGCGGCCGAGGTGACGCCCGTCATCGTGTAGGTATTGCTCGCGGTGCCGTAAACCTGCTGGTTGGCGCGGGTCGCGGTGGCGCCATTACCGATCGCGGTGGCGTTCGCAAAGGTCGCCGACGCGCCATTGCCGAAGGCCGAGGAATTCGCGCCGGTTGCGTTGGAGCCGTTGCCCACCGCGGTGTTCGCGACACCGTTTCCGCTCGCGTTGGCGCCGTTTCCGACGGCAATGTTGAAGCTGCCGGTCCCGCTGGCATTGGATTGCGCACCGTTCGCGATATTCCTCGAATTGGCGCCGTTGGCATTCGCCAGATAGCCGGTCGCCGCGTTGGAGCTGTTGGCGCCAAATGCGATGGCGGCGTTGCCGGTGGCAACGTTATTGCTTCCGGACCCGCTCGCGTTGGTATTCAGGCCGGTCGCGATATTGAAGCTGTTGTCGCCGTTCGCATTGGAGTTGACGCCGGTCGCGATGTTGGCGCTGCCGTTGCCGATGGCGTTGGCGTTGCTCCCCGTCGCCGTGTTGGCGCTGGCGTCGCCGTAAGCCTTGGCGATAAACCCGTTGGCAAGATTTCTGCTGTTGTTGCCGGAGGCATTGGAACTGCGCCCTGTCGCAACGTTCCTGCTGTTGTC
The DNA here is from genome assembly GCF_002936975.1 of Bradyrhizobium sp. AC87j1. Lineage (NCBI taxonomy): Bacteria > Pseudomonadati > Pseudomonadota > Alphaproteobacteria > Hyphomicrobiales > Nitrobacteraceae > Bradyrhizobium > Bradyrhizobium sp. AC87j1. Next base: position 1,644 of record NZ_PTFE01000140.1, on the reverse strand, counting down.
TCCGTTGGCGAGGGCGGTCAGCCCGGACGCAAGATTACCGCTGCTGTTGCCGCTGGCGTTGGCTCCGGCGCCGGCCGCGATATTGGTGCTGTTGTCACCGCTGGCTTGCGCGTTGTTTCCGGACGCGATGTTCTTGCTCGCTTCACCGCTGGCGATGGCTCCCGCTCCGGCCGCGCTGTTGAAGCTGTTGTTGCCGCTGGCGTTGGCATTGTTTCCCGTCGCCCCATTGGAGCTGTTATCGCCGCTGGCGTTAGCGCCGGTCCCGGTCGCGGAGTTGTTGCTGCCGGTGCCGGCAGCGGAAGCGGACGGCCCGCAGGCAAAATTGCTCGCTGATCCGCTCGCCGTGGCGCCTTGCTCGGATGCGGCACCATCCACACACACGAACTGCGCCCGGGCTTCCGGCCCGCCGGCGCAGGCCGCGATCACAGCAATGAGCGCCGTTGCAAGCAAAGCGGTTGCTGGCGCCCGCGATGAAATCGTCATGTTCGTTCCCCACCCCGTCTTCCAAGCTCGCAACCGGCAAGAAGAGGAAGAATGAAGACCGCCGTCACTTCCAGCCCCAATTCACTTCCAGCCAAGCCGCCGCCACGCCAACGCGATTGGCGCTTCCGCGACTCTCAAAGCATGAGGCCCGTGATTTTGGGAAGACGCGGGATGCGTGAAAGCCTGCGCGGCCTATCGTCCTCCCATATTCATGGGGGGCCGCCCGGTGTCCCGGCTTCTCAGTCCGCGCACTCCCCTTCGCGAGGAGGCGGACGGTTTGCTGAATGCACGGCTGTTGCATGGAACCCACAACGGCGCACGAACTGCCCGTTTCGGCGGAGCCTGTGGCGCGCGCCCCGTGGAAATCGTGCGCGCCCACCCCATCTCCCAGTTTCTCTCCCCGCGACCCACGAATCGAGATCCATGACCGAACAGACGCTCGCCGCGCCGATCGACGACCCATCAGGACGCCAGCGCGGCTTCTCGCGCTATCAGGCGCTTCTGATCGCGCTGCTCGCGTTCACGCAGTTCACGATCATCCTCGACTTCATCATCATGTCGCCGCTCGGCGCCATCCTGATGCCCGCGCTCGACATCACGGCCGGGCAATTCGGCGTCGCGGTGTCGGCCTACGCGTTCAGCGCGGGCATTTCGGGCGTGCTGGCCGCCGGCTTTGCCGATCGTTTCGACCGCAAGCGCCTGCTGCTGTTCTTCTATGTCGGCTTCACGCTCGGCACCATGCTCTGCGCCGCCGCGCAGAATTATCACGTGCTGCTGCTCGGCCGGATCGTGACCGGATTGTTCGGGGGCGTGATCGGCTCGGTGGTGCTCGCCATCATCACCGATCTGTTCCCGCTGCACCTGCGCGGCCGCGTGATGGGCTTCGTCCAGACGGCGTTCGCCGCGAGCCAGGTGCTGGGTATTCCGGCCGGGCTGTTTCTCGCCAATCACTGGAATTGGCACGTCTGCTTCATTGCGATCGTCGTGGTGTCGATCGCGGCGATCGCCATCATCGCCTTCGCCATGGAGCCGGTCGACGCGCATCTGAAGCGGAAGCAGGACAGAAACCCGTTCCGCCATCTGATCGCGACGATCGGACAGCCGCGCTACACGCTGGCGTTCTTCGTCACGACGCTGCTGGCGACCGGCGGATACATGCTG
>NZ_PTFE01000139.1:0-15696 GCF_002936975.1 Bradyrhizobium sp. AC87j1 | reverse complement strand
TATTACGGCTGGTCCAAGGAGTTTCTCGAGGCCGGCAAGCGTCGCCTAGCCGGCGACACGGCACGAGCTGCGACCTCCGGCGAGGTGAAGGACCTCCGCCGGGAGGCCGCCGCCTTGAAGGAGGCCGTCGCCGATCTGACCCTGGAGAACCGTCTGCTCAACAAAAGTATGAACGGAGATGGGGAGGACGACGCATGAGGTATCCCGCCTCAGAGAAGGCCGAGATCATCTCTTTGGTCGAGCAATCGCACCTTCCGGCCAAGCGCACACTGGACAAGCTCGGATCCCGCGCGCCACATTCTATCGCCGGTATGATCGCTACCGCTTGGGAGGCGTTGAAGCGCTGGCCGATCATCGGTCTCGCACGATTGCCTCCGCGGCGGGTAGGAGGCCATTGCTCGCTGTTAGCTCTGAGCCCGCAATCATCGAGATTTGCGCCCCAGCCTTTCAGGCGACGCCTCGTGTCGCAGTCAACTACCACCTTAGGCAGTTGAACGAAATGACAAACATTAGGACAAATTGATGCCACGGAATGCGTTTCACCGAAAACCTTCACATCCGTCGTTTGCAATGGCCGAACAGACCACGCTTGCCGGCCTCTACGCACCGTTGACGGCGCGGCTCGCATCGGCGTCGCGCACAGGACCCTTCAGGCTCGCTCGGCTGCGACAAAGGCGCTAAAACCAGCATGGGAGACCGGCTCGGCGGCCGCGGTCCACGCCGCGATGATGGCCTTCATGGGAAAATACCTGAAAGACCTGCTCTCCCGCGCGCCGTATGCGCCGACGCAGCAGGCCGAATTCCGCGCCTGGTCGAAGCAGTTCGCACACTGGCTCTTCGGCATCGACCACATCACCGTTCGGCATGAAATCTCCTATGACGGCGCCGACATCCGAAAGCTCTCGCCCGGCACGCGCGGCATCGTGCGTGTTCCTCTATTTCGCTCTCGATGATTCAGACGATCGCCCTCTGATCATCGACCAACCCGACGAGAACCTCGATCCGAAGTCAGTCTATGACGAACTGGGGGCTCTGTTCATCGCGGCCAAGGCGAAGCGCCAGGTCATCATGGTCATGCATAATGCCGACCTCGTCATCAACACCGACGCGGATCAGATCATTGTAGCTGAAGCAGGCCCACATCCGTCCGGCGGTCTTCCGCCGATCAGCTATGTAGCGGGCGGACTGGAAAATCAGGCAATTCGAAAGGCCGTCTGCGACATTCTCGAAGGTGGCGAGGCTGCCTTTTGCGAACGAGCGCGACGCCTTCGCGTCCGTCTCGATCGATGAGGTTGACGATGCCGGATACTCAAGTGATCGCCAATCGGTCTAGGGTTTTTTCCTTACTGGCCCAGCATGGGTGGTAACCGAGCTAGAGCCCGGAGAGGAATGGACATCTCGCAATTTCAATCCGACCAAGATATGACGGGCCTTGATTTGATTGTGAGTTCCACGCTCGCTTTTGATGCGACTCACGACGGTGAGTGGTAGCCTCGATGTTTTCGACGACTTGCGCGTTTCATGCCGTTGTTGTCCGGGACGCATAGCAGATGTATGTCCTTGCTCTAGTCACCCAAAAAGGCGGAAGCGGCAAGAGCACGCTGGCGGTCGGAATTGCAGTCGCAGCGTTGGGGAACGGGGATCGCGTCGCAATTGTCGAGGCGGATCCACAAGGCACGATTTCAAAATGGAAAGAGCGGCGCGGCCATCCTGATCCTCGGGTCGTTCGGGTCGCCGATTCGGCCGAAATAGAAGGGGCGCTCGTCAGCCTTGAAGCCGAGGGGATCTGGCTTACGGTTATCGATACCGCCGCCACGAACAATGCACTGGCCATGCGCGCCATCGCGAGGGCCGATCTTTGCCTGATCCCGGTGCGTCCGAGTCCGGCCGACCTCGAAGCTGCGATACCGACGCTGATTGCTATTCGTAGGTTCAACCGCCGATTTGCTTGCGCGTTCCAGACGATGGTGATCACCAATTCCAGGCCATCGTGATCACTCATTCCAGGGCATCGTGATCACCGTTTCCAGGGGATCGTGATCACCAATTCCACGGGATCGTGATCGCTATCTCCAGCGGATCGTGATCGGGGACAGCGAGCCGGACACCACTGACAGTCTGCAACCCAGGTAGCTTGGTCTTTTGCCCGATAGCAGAGGATCGAGATGCCGACAGAGAGACTGTCCATGCGCCAAATTCGCGAAGTTTTACGCCTGCACTACAGCGTCGGCATGTCGCAGCGCGTTGTTGCCCGCAGCCTCGGCCTGGCCCAGGGCACGGTCAACAAGTACCTCAACCTGGCACGCCGGGCCGGCCTGACGTGGCCGTTGCCGCCGGAGCTCGATGACGATGCCCGGCTCGAGACCCGCCTGTTTCCGCCACCGTCCGATCTACCCAGCGATGAGCGTCCGCAGCCGGATTGGGCGCTCGTTCATCGCGAGTTGCGGCGGAGGAACGTCACGTTGATGCTGTTGTGGGAGGAGTATTGCGACTCCAAGTCCGACAGTTTCAGCTATTCGTGGTTCTGCGAACGTTACAGGGAATGGGCTGGCCGCCTCAAGCCGACCTTGCGTCAAGTTCATGTCGCCGGCGAGAAGCTGTTCGTTGACTATTCCGGCCACACGCTCGAGGTGGTCGATGGGCTCACCGGCGAGATGCGCACGGCGCAGATCTTCGTCGCCGTGCTCGGTGCTTCCAACTACACATACGCCGAAGCCAGCCTCAGCCAGAGCCTGCCGGACTGGATCGGCTCCCATACCCGGGCCTTTGGCTTTTTCGGCGGTGTGGCCCGGCAGACGGTGAGCGACAATCTCAAGGCCGGCATCACCCGGGCCTGCTTTCACGAGCCGATGGTCAACCGGACCTATGCCGATCTTGCCTGCCATTACCTCACTGCCATCGTTCCGGCACGGCCGTATCGGCCACGCGACAAGGCCAAGGTCGAAGTCGGCGTCCAAATCGTCGGGCGATGGATTCTGGCGCGCCTGCGCAACCGCCGTTTCTTCTCACTCGCCGCTCTCAACGAGGCGATTCACGCACTGCTCATCGACCTCAACAACCGACCGCTACGGAGTTGGGGACGAAGCCGGCGCGAGCTGTTCGAGGAGCTCGACCGACCAGCGCTGACCCCGTTGCCCGACGAACCCTACGAGTACGCTGAGTGGAAGCGCTGTCGGGTGAACCTCGATTATCATGTCGAGATTGCCAAGCATTACTACAGCGTGCCTCACAACCTGGTGCATGAGGAGGTCGAGGCACGGATCACCCTAAAAACCGTCGAGATTTTCCTGCGCGGCAAGCGCGTCGCCTCCCATTTGCGCAGCTCTCTGCCGCATCGACCAACGACGATTGCCGAGCATATGCCAAGCTCACATCGCCGCTACCGCGACTGGACCCATGAGCGCATCCGCTCCGAAGCCGCCAAGGTCGGACCCGACGCCGAGACCCTGATCGAGGTCATCCTCCGGTCGCGGCCGCATCCGGAACAAGGCTTCCGCTCGGCCATCGGCATTCTCGGACTGGTCAAGCGCTATGGTCAGGAACGCGTCGACGCCGCCTGCGCCCGTGCGCTGCTGCTCAATGCCCGTTCCTATAAGTCGGTCGCTGCCATCCTCAAGAACGCCACCGACAAAAACGCTTCTCCCGCCCAGGAGGCGCCCGTCCTTTTCCACGCGAACATCCGCGGCCGCAGCTACTACAACTAATCAGGAGATCATTGTGCTCATTCATCCGACCGTCGAACGCCTGCGCGCGCTCGGCCTCACTGCCATGGCCGATACCCTCATCGAACTGCAGAACAATCCCGAGGCCGCCGACATGCCACACCCCGATTGGCTCGGTCTCCTCGTCGATCGCGAGGTCACCGCTCGCGACAACCGACGTCTCGTGCGGCGCTTGCGCAGTGCCAAGCTCCGCCAGGCTGCCGCCATCGAGAATGTCGACTATCGCACCGCTCGTGGTCTCGACCGTTCGCTCTTTCAGAGCCTCGCCACCTGTCAATGGATCCGCGAGCACAACCATCTCGTCATCGTCGGTCCGACCGGCACCGGCAAGTCTTGGCTGGCTTGCGCGCTCGGCAACAGAGCCTGCCGCGACGGCTTCTCGGTCCTCTACAAGCGCGTGCCCCGCTTGTTCGCCGATCTCGCCCAGGCACGTGGCGAAGGCCGTCTCGCCCGCCTGATCGCGGCGCTGGAGCGCGTCAACCTGCTCATCCTAGACGACTGGGGACCCGAAGCGCTCTCCGCCGACCAGCGCCGTGATCTACTCGAGATCGTCGATGATCGCTACGACAAGGGATCATTGTTGATCACAAGTCAGGTCCCCGTGTCGCAATGGCATGACGTGATTGCCGATCCCACCCTCGGCGACGCCATATTGGACCGCATCATTCACAACGCCCACCGCATCGAGCTTAAGGGCGACAGCCTGCGTCGTCGGGCCGACGATAGGACAGCAGCGTGACCACCGCGCGCCCGATCGCCCCACCGGCCCACAGGTCCCTCCCGCGCGCGCCGCTGCGCCGCTCGTGGGGGCACTCCGCGCCGCGCGCGGGGCCCTCCCATGGACCGCTGGACCGATCTCCGAACCCTCCCGCCCGTCTTGACCAGGAAGACCATTTCCAGCAGACATAAACACGTCAGTCGTGTTCGCCTCTGCAAGTGATCACCATCGTCTGGAATGAGTGATCGCGATCGCCTGGAACGACTGATCACCATCCGTGGAATACGCAATTTGCTTTCGTCCTCGCTCAGACGCCACCGCGGGGCTGCCGCGTGAGTGAAGCAGCAATGTCGCTCAATTCGCTCGGGGTGCTCGCGCTTCCCTACGTCGGAGAGCGCAATGACCATCAGGACGCGCTTGGCGCAGGATTAGGCGTGACCGAGTTTGCACAAGAGGGAAGAGCCTCGGAGGAAGTTCGTGAGCTGTGGCGCTGGATCTTGAAGAAGCTTGTCGAGGGGTCGTCAGATCATGAGTCACACGCAAGCGAAAAAGCGGCGTACTAGGCAGACGCGCTGCGCGCGACGCTCGCTCGTGGAGCTTACCGCGGCGGCGAGCCGAGCCGTTAACGACGGCCTGTTTGTGTTGTCCCGCGGGATTGCTGCTTCCAATCCGCGATCGGAGCACATAGGCGCGAACACGTCTGATCAAACAATCCTAGCAAGGCAAGCGACGGCTCCGATTCCCGTTGCGGAGCTTGAATCTCGGAATGCGGCGGCGCCGCATAAGGACGAAATCATAGAGACCGACACTACCACCGAGATGATGGTAAAGGTTGACCAGGACTATCAACACAGAGCTTCTGAAAACCTCAAAGCCAGCCTGAATGCTGCGTTGGACGATGCAAAGGGCCTCGCAGAGACACGGGTGGGAGGCGAAGCGGCGTCGAAACACACCGGCGGTTCCAGACCTGAAAGCGTTTTTTTTTGACCATTCTCAAAGAAGCCGCAACGGGGTTTAGCGCGGCCGAATTGATTATGCAGAGGGGACCAGCCGACAGCGCAGGGCAACCGCAACCGCGATACATGCGGCGACTCACTGACGAGGCGATCAGATTGCTCGACGATCTTCGGACCGGCAAGCTGGAGAATCAGGCGAACTTCATCCTGAGCGAATGCTTCAGGGAAGCCGCCAGCGCGTTCTCTATGATCAATCAGCAGCTCAAGCGCGACGGCTATCCCGCGAGCATTGATCCATCAATCTTCATCTGGCTTGCCAATATCACCGAACCGGAGACGCGTGACACGGGGACCATGCGACTTGAGATCGTACCCAACCACCGAGGTCGTCCGAGCACGTACACGCGCCAGGTCGCTCAATTCATCTGGCACCTTGTCGAGGGACAGGGCTGTCGGCGACAAGCCGCATATCGGGGGGCGCTCACGAAGTTCACCGTAACCGCGACTTTCGTCGAGAACGCCTATGCCTTTTGGGAGCCGATCTTCAAACGGGCAGGACCGCACGTGAGGATGCTGACCCGCATTTCAGATCCAGAAATGTAAAGCTAAGCAGCGCGAGCATTTGGCGTCCGAACTGACTGAGGCCCAAGCACTTCACGTCCTGAGCGATGTGGCGCTCGGTGCATTCTATCGCCGACTGTCCCCACGTGTGGGTAAGTCAAAGGCGGGGACAGCGACCGCCGCAAGATCGCAGTTTTAGCACCCTCCGGCAGGGCATGCCCTACAAAGACCCGGCGCGGATCACTATGCGGGGCCGTGTCCTCGCCAACCTTCAGCGCCGAGCCAAAACTCAGGGTTTCGTGTTACAGGCAATTCGAGGCCACCCCGATCCGGCTGTTTCTTAAAAGTCGATCGCAATCTTTGCCGGAACTCGGACATGAGCTTCCGCTTCATCGAGGACCGTCGCGACAGCTATCCGGTGCGGCTGATGATGCCGTGATCGAGGTCTCGTCCGCCGGCGATTACACTCGGCGCGAGCGCCCGCTGAGCGGCTCGAATTGGGCGATGACGACTGGCAAACCGGCAATGCCGAGCCGTTGGTTGCCGCGATCTGCTGGATTTGCTCGGGCGAATGGCGCCGGGAATTGTGTTCGCAGGGCCGGAAAACGGCCAACCGGCCATGTTTCCACGGACTTGACCGTTTGGGTTACCGCTTGAAGGCGAGTTTCGAGCACCAACGACAGGCTCTCGCGCCCGGTTCTCCTCGCGCGCGATGGTACGTATCAGCATCGTCGATCTGTTCGTCTTCCCTATCGATGATCGGCGGACCCGCGCCTCCAGCTCGTCGTTCTACCTCATTTTGGCAATTTCTTTCGGGTCGGCTCGAATGCTTCCTGGTCTTTCGGGTCCTCAAACCATGAGCCGGGTGGTGACGTGTCGATAAACTTGGCGACGACGGATTGTGGCTCCCAATCTTGTCCTTCGCCTTTCTCAAAAATGATGACTCCGTCGCCAAGCCCGGGAACATTACAGCCGACCGAAAGCTCGACGCGCCACACGCCGCCCTCGGCGGTTTGTTGCTCGTCTATTTTCGGCGAGTAGTGCACTCCAACCGGCTCGCCGATAGTGCAGCGGCCGTGCCGCAGAAGATCGCCCAGCTTGCCTTGTGCGGTCGTCACGAAGTTGAAGTTAGCGGGATCATGCAGAAAGCGGCGGTTCGCGCCTCTTTCGTCGTTAGTTACCTCGTCAGCAACAAGAGAGAGCGCGAACGCCTGCCAGCCTAGTTCCATCGGTTTCGCATACGGAGCCACAAGTTTCATTGTGCCATCGGGGGCCACCTCCCAAGTGACCGTATATTCGTCCGTAGGTTTATCAGACCGGTGTTTGACCCATGAAAAGATGACCGGTTCGCCAGTGTCGGTCTTTCGGCCAACCTCCCATCCCCTGGGAACGAAGTGGGCTACCGTCGAGACCTTGGCAAAGATTTCCTCCGCCGTCTCACCATCCTGCGCTCGCCAAGTTGATCTAACCTTGTCGATTGAAGGATTGTCATCTGCGCGGGCGCCGTCGCCCTTACCGGCCAGCCCGCCGGTCAAGACCAGCCATAGACTAAGGCCGACACAGCCCCCGAGCCCGAGACCGAACCAAAGCACACGTCTATCAGTCATTCTCTTACCCCACGCAGCCGGCCCTTATATGCGCGTCGCATCGTATCTCCGAAGAGACCCAAGACGCACCTATCAGGGTTGGTTGGTCCCACGGCTTTCGCACCTGCCTCGGCATTCTGTCGCTGACCAAAAGCTATAGCGCCGAGCGCCTCGACGCGGCCTGCCGACGCGGCATTCTGATCAAGGCGCGATCCGTCGCCTCGATCCGCTCCATCTTCCAGAACGGCCTGGATCGCACCTTTCTCGACGAACCCTCCGAACACCAACTCCTGCGCCACGGCAACATCCGCGGCCGGGATTATTTCCACTGAAGCCAAGGAGACCTGTATGCTCAACCATCCCACCCACGAACGCCTGATCGAGCATGGCCAAGGCCTTTCGAGGAGCAGCGACGATCACCTGATCTCGAAGCCTTGCCGTTCGAAGATCGCATCGGCCTGCTGGTCGACCGGGAAGCTGCGGAACGCGACACCAGGCGGCTCACCACGCGCCTCAAGCTGCCGCTCCGCCAGAATGCCTGCGTGGAGGACGTCGATTTGCGTACGCCGCGGGGTATCGACCGGGCCGTCTTCTCGTCAGCGGCGACTGGATCGATCGCCACGAGAATTTGCTCATAACCGGAGCGACCGGATTGGGCAAAAGTTGGTTAGCCTGTGCCCTCGGCCACAAGGCCTGCCGCGACAATCGCTCCGTTCTCTATCATCGCGTCCCAAGATGGTTCGAAGCGTTTGCGCTCGCGCGGGTTGATGGACGGTAAGCGCGATTTTCTCCGCACGTTGACGCCGGCGGTTTTGATGGATTGCCCTAGTATCGGGCGATGCCGGGCCGTTCAGGCAGTGGCGGCTTTGTGGAAGTTGAAGGGCAGCAGGTCGGTAATATCGGCGTCGCCGGCGCGCCGAGGCAATTCGGTGAGGACGTGGCGCAACCACGCTAACGGCTCGACACGAGAGGCGCGGCAGGTCAGCGTCAGGCTGTAGACGACGGCACTGGCCTTGGCTCCGTCCACGGTATCGCTGAACAACCAACTCTTCCTGCCAGTTGCAAAAACCCTGATGTCGCGCTCCAGAAGATTGTTGTCGATCGGCATGCTGCCGTCCCCGGTGTAGCGCGTCAGATATTCCCATTGGTTTCGGGTGTAGGATACGGCGTCGCCGAGCTTGCTGTCAGGCAAGACCTTCGGGGCCATGTCATCGAGCCATACGTTGAGAGCATTGAGGATGGGGTGCTGGCGGAAGCGGCGAATGCAGTCGGCCTGTGTTTCTCCCTTCTCCGGTATTCCGTCCCGCGCCTGCCTTTCAATCCGGTAGAGCTGGTCAAAGAACCGCAGCGCCTGCTTGGGCGGACCCCGCCCTTCTTCCTGAGGGCATCGACAAAGCGCCGCCGGGAGTGGGCCATGCAGCCGATGTGGGTGGCCCGTTCCAGCGTGGCCATGCGGTATAGCCGTCACTCATCACGATGCCGCGCTAATCGCCGAGGAAAGGCCTGCGGGTTGGATTTGGCCGCGGCCCGGCGAAGAACGATGGGCTCGTGACTGCCCTTGCCGCTGCGATAAGCCCACGTATACGATGTGCTGGTGGCCTTTTTGTCCTTCTCCTTGAGGACCTGAACCGTCGTCTCGTCGCCATGGATGAGAGGCTGCGATCTGAGCCGCAGCTTCAGGGCGTCATAGATGCGGGAGAGATGTTTCTCGCTCGAGCCGATCACCCAGTGGCCCAAAGCGCCGCGACTGACCGGAACGCCTGCGCGCTCGAAGGCCTGCGCCAGGCGGTAGAGTGGCGTGCCATCGACATATTTATGAACCAGCGCGAACGCCAGCGTCGAGGCCGTGGCAACGCTGCCCGGCAGCGACTGCGTCGGCATCGGCGCGGTCACGACAGGGGCGTTGATCCCGGTGCGATCGCTATGGCGGCACGCATATTTGAAGCGTACGTTCTGTAAAACCTTCGCCTTCAGCTCGATATGAAGTTGCTCGGTGACAGCCTCGCCCATGCGATGCATCTGGCCACGGCAGCACGGACACGCCTTCTGATCGTCGGGCAGGTCATACTCGACGCGCTCGCGCGGCAGATTTGCCGGCAGCGGTCTGCGGCCGCGCTTTTTTCCTGTCGTGCTTTCGACGGGTGGCAAGCCCGTGTCCGGAAGTTCGGCGATATTGTTCGTTTCACTGCCGGCGTCATCCTCATCGGCGGCCTGCTCGGCTTCATTGAAGAGACGATCGACGTGCTTTTCGCTGCGTGGCGCAAAACGATGCAGGCGTGCCAGCGCCAGTTCTTCCTCGAGTTTGTCGACGCGGTCGGCGAGTTGATGGTTCTCCGCCTGCAGCAGCAATGCGCGCCAACAGCACTTCAACACTCGGATCGCCGGTTCGATTCATCGGATTCTTGAATCTGAACCGTACCGACGCGTCAACCGCTCAACTCGAGAACTCAGCCGGCAACCTGATACTGCCGCACCGGATGGCGGACCATCGCATCGATATCGGTGCCGTCAAGGATCCAGTGCAATTGCTCGGTCGTCAGCGTGACGACCGTCTCCTGGAGGCGCGGCCATCGGAACTTGTCCTCGGTCAGCCGCTTCAGGACCAGCACAAAGCCGGACCGGTCGAAGAACAGCAGCTTCATCCGGTCGCAACGGCGATTGCAGGACGCAAAAACCGCCGGAGCAAATGGATCGAGCGCCATCGTATCCTGGACCAGGACCGGAAGGCTGTTGATGCCAGCCCGGAAGTCGATCGGCTCACGGTGCAGATAGACCTGCAGGTCACCGCCCAGTCTGAACACGGCTCAGTGCTCCGATGATCGCCGTCAATGCATCCACATCGCCGCATTCCAGCGCGAGCTTCACGCCGTTCGGCAGGGACGCGCTCACTTTGGCTGGAGAGCAAAAAGCTGGAGTCCTTTTGGATTCCGACCCACGCACTTCATCGCAAGCCGCCGGAAAATCCACCGTCGCCACGCTGTCTTGCCGCGACAGGGCTCGATCGGCGGCCCCTCAGCTGAACCGGGATGAACGCCGATGGTAAGGACGGCGGCAGCGACCTGGTCGCGGTGTGCTTCTTGATCCACTTCCGAAGGAGATTCGCGTTGACCCCATATTCGAGTGCAAGCCTCGATACCGAAACCCCAGGCTCAAGACAGGCCGTGACAAGACGCTCTTTCGATGCCGCCTCGTAGCGCCGGCGACCGTTCCGGCCAACAAGCCTGAACCGCAGTTTCCGAATCATCCGCTGCCATCACAAGGTGTCCACCTATTTTGGTGGACACCTCTTGCATCAGGGCACTCAAAAGCAAAAGGTGCGGAGAAATTCGCGCTTACGATGGACGTTATGCCCGCTTGCTCAAAACCATTGGCCGCGCCCAGCTTCTGATTTTGGACGATTGGGGATTGTCGGTGCTCACCGCCGCCGAGTGACGCGATCTACTGGAAGTCCTCGAGGACCGCCATGGCCGCGCCTCCACCATCGTAACCAGCCACTCCCTGTGGACACATGGCACGAAGTTATCGCAGGCCCAACCTACGCCGACGCCGTCCTAGACCGTCTCGTCCATAACGCTCACCGCCTCCAGCTTGCCGGCGAAAGCATGCGAAAACGCTACGCCAAAACCATCACCTTTGACGAGCAGCCAGAACGCTGACTCTATCACCGCCTCGGCCGGAGCCGGCTGCTCACGATCGTCTCAATTCGGCGCTCATGATCGCGCGAAATTGCTACTCACCATCAGTCAAATATGCCGGTAAACCAAGGGGGCTCTCTTCTCTCGATCCAGACGCTAAACCCGTTAACAGGGAATTTCACCGGACCGTATGTCAACAACGCGACGGAATTTTCGTGCCGGCGACAGCCTTACCTTGTCATAGCGTTGTACGCATTCTCGGCCTCAGCGAACCTTTGGATCGGAGAGCCGATCTTGATCGAGCCGCGGCTCTAGTCAAGCGGATACCAGGGGCGACGTAGCCCAACCTTCCGCGAAAGCCAGACCAGCCCGGCTCTGTCACGAACGAATAGCCTCCCTGCTCGCACTCCATGTTTCCATGTCTTCGACAGCGCGATGGGATTGCAGAGGCATCAGCCTCCGGTCGCCAGGTCAACCCGAGAACGAAATGCTTCCGTCGAACGACGTGACGGGTCAATACACGGCAGCTCTCGCCACAAGGCTCACCCGTTCAACTTGACCAGCCGATGGTTCGAGGTACTGCACAATCGATGGCGCGTCTGGCAACGTGCTTCCCTCCCGGATAAGCTTTTCAGTCTCGTCCACCCCAACCCGCACCAGTTCGGCAAGGCCCCGAGCATCATTTCCGAGCGCTATGCGGATAGACAGTGCTGCGTGTACATGCCTTCATCGATGGAAACGACGGGGAGTGCAACCCTACGAAGCTCGTGCCCAAAGCCAGCTTGCCATTGCGCCCGTCTCAAAGCCGATACGCTCCGCCAATGGCGCATGCTTGCGAAGCAGCTTGCACAGATCGCCGGGATCAGACTTGGCCTTCCCTTCAAAAATCGCTTGACCGGTCTCGAACGAAAGTACTTTGTCTCCGAGGCGCGTCCGTCTATCGGCTGCTGAAGGCGCATGACCTCATCACCAGCCCGGCCTATGTGGTGAGAGGGGTCCGCCGATCGGGCCCTGTCGCGGCAGAGCAACGTGGCGACGGTGGATTTGCCAGCGACTTGCGATGAAGTGCGTGGTTCGGAACCCAAAGGGACTTCAGCTTTTTGTTCTCCGGCCAAAGTGAGCGTGTCGCTGCCGAACGGCGTGAAGCTCGCGCTGGAATGCGGCGATGTGGATGCATTGACGGCGATCATTGGAGCGCTGGGCCATGTTCAGACTGGGCGGTGACCTGCAGGTCTATCTGCACCGTGAGCCGATCGACTTCCGGGCTGGCATCAACAGCCTTGCGGTTCTGGTCCAGGAGACGATGGCGCTCGATCCGTTTGCTCCGGCGGTTTTTGCGTTCTGCAATCGCCGTTGCGACCGGATGAAGCTGAGGAATGTCCCCAATAGTGAGTCTGACGAATCATTTCCGGAGGTGATCGAAGTTCGGGACCCCCACCATCCTTTGTACGGTCGCTCATTTCGAGTGATCAGGAAGATCGGCCAGCGAGGCCGAGGCATTCCCGCTTCGTATGAAGTCGAGTTTCGCACGGGAAGCAGTCTCCTGATTCAGGCAACCGCAATCGAATATTATGGACAAGGAGCAAATCAGATTAAGCTGAGTATGGAGGCTCTACTCGAGCGTCTATCGACAGCGGATTGTCCCGACGCACATGAGCATGGATCCAGCCGATCTTTGGTCGACGCTGACGCCCGCGCTCCGACGCCAGATCGTCGAAGACGTCGCCGCGATTTTGGCGGAGATCCCTCATGAAGTCCGAGTTGGTCACTTCAAGCCACTTAGCGCGCAAAGCCGTAGTCTACATTCGGCAGTCGACGCCCCACCAGGTCGTAAGCAATCAGGAGAGCCTGCGCCTTCAATACGCGCTTCGCAAGCGCGCCCGCGAACTCGGATGGCGTGAGGCTGCCATCGACGTGATTGACGCCGATCTCGGGTTGAGCGGCGCGTCTACAGCGCATCGTAACGGCTTCAAAGAACTCGTTGGCCGTGTTGGCCTGAGTGAAGTGGGGCTCATCCTGTCGATCGACGTGACTCGCTTGGCGCGTAATTGTACCGACTGGTATCCGCTCCTGGATATCTGTGGTCTGCGTGGCTGTCTGATCGCCGACCGCGACGGTGTCTATGATCCGGGCACTCCCAACGGACGGTTGCTTCTCGGGCTGAAAGGTTCGATCTCCGAGCTTGAGCTACATACGATCCGCAGCCGGCTGACCGCCGGCCTGCTGGCTAAAGCCGAACGCGGCGAACTTGCGGTTATGCTGCCAATCGGGCTGATGCGGGACCCGAGCGGCGTGGTCGTTAAGGATCCCGACATAGCCGTGCAAGGGCGGCTCGGTCTCGTCTTCCAGCTGTTCCTGCAATTGCGCAGCGTTGCCAAGGTCATGCGGGCGTTGAACGAGCGGGACCTCGAACTGCCACGTCGTGATCGGCATGGCGATTTGTGTTGGACCCGCGCGGCGCTGGCTGCGGTGGCGGCCGTCTTGAAGAACCCCGCTTATGCGGGCGCCTTCGTCTATGGACGGACCCGCTTCCAGCCGCCGAAGCGGGAGGGCGCCCTGCCGCAAAAGGCTCCGCGGCCGATTGAGGAGTGGCGGATCGTCGTCAAAGATCGATATCCCGCCTAGATCGACTGGCCAATTTATGAAAAAATCCGAGCCGTCATCAGAGATAACCGAGCTGAATACATGCGCATCAAAACCCGAGGCGCGCCTCGCGATGGCGAGCTTCTGCTCCACGGCATCGCCTGGTGCGCACGATGTGGCCATAAGATGTACATCCGCTACAAGGGGGGCGGCGAATATGTATGCAATCACCTGCGTACCCAGGAAGGCCAGCCGACCTGCCAACACATCCGGGCCGACCGTATCGATGCGGCCGTTGCCGATGCATTCCTAACCGCACTGGCGCCGGCCGAACTCGATGCCTTGTCGCACTCCTGCCGGGTCCAGCAGCAGACGAACAATGCGTTACGTTCCAGCGCAGAACGAGAGCTCGAGCGCAAGCGGTACACGGCGGCGCTCGCCGAACGGCAGTTCAATCGAGCTGATCCAGACAATCGCCTGGTCGCCTCGGAACTCGAGCGTCGATGTGAAGCGGCGCTAACCGACGTGCGCGCCGCCGAAGAGGCGCTTGCCCGACAAACGCCCTCCAAAGCCATCACACAAGTGGCCATGAGCAAGGAGCTCGACAACAAGGCCATCAGCCTCACCGGCCGCTTGCCGCAGATATGGGCTGACGAGACTATCTCGGATGCGCATCGCAAGGCGTTGTTGCGATGCCTCATCGAAAAGGTCGTGCTCGACCGCGGTGAGCACGACTGGGCCTAGCCAGGATCGTCTGGCGAGGAGGCGCCGTGACAGAGCTCGAGGTGAAGATGAGCGTCAACTCCGTCACCAGATTGACGCGAGGTACTGAGATGCGGGAGCGCCTGCTGGCGCTTGCCCGCGACGGTGTCCCAGACGACGAGATCGCCGCAATCCTTACCCACGAAGGCCACCGCTCTCCCCATTGCACCGATAAGGTGCTGGCCATCACCGTTGGGCGGATCCGTCGTGCCGCTGCCATCAAGGTGGCTACCCAGCGCAACCGATGGGAGCATGACGAAGCACTCCTCAGCCCACCCGAATTGGCCCGCACGCTCAAGATCCCGGTGAACTGGCTCTATGTGCAGATCCGAAGTAAGCGTTTGCTGATTGATCGCCAGCCAAGCGGCGCCTATCTCTTCCCGAATACACCATCCATTCTTGACGCTGTCCGGGACCCTCGAAACCACGTCATTGCGCAACTTGATCTAAGAATCTGTCAGCCTAACAAAGAGGGGCATCAACATGGTGGAAGTTCTTGTAAAGGAGCTATCAATTAACGTGCTGTCATTCTCCCAAGCAGACGAGATGCCCGTTGTCGGACGCAAGTACCACATTGCCTGCTACGGCGAACTGACGGTGACGGATGGACTCGGAACGATACGCGAGCCGAAGTAAGGCTCGCCTGAATGATCGTCTCTTCAATGAAGCCGAGCAGGTCGCGGACGACGACGCCGGCAGCGAAAAGAACGATGCCGCCGAACTTCTGCGCTTCATGCTCTGGTCCTTGTCGTGGGCCAGAGCGAACTTCAAACTGGATTAAGCCCGCGGGCTGGCGGAAGCTGGCCTGCGCCGCCGACAGACGCATCACACCGTCTTCGATCTTCGGCCAGCGGAAGATGCCGTCTTCCAGACGCTTCGCAAACAGACACAGGCCCGTTCCATCCCAGAATATCAGCTTGATCCGGTCCGCCCGCTTGGCCCGGAACACGTAGACTGCGCCCGAGAACGGATCGGCCAGCTTGCTCCCGCCGCACCAGTGTGGCCAATCCTTCGGCGCCCTTGCGGTTATGTGGTGCACCACATAACCGCAATTATGCGGAGCCCACGATTATGCGGAGTGTGCGGCCGTTCAATCCGAGACCCACTTCGTTATCAACAGTTTAGTTCCTGCTGCCCTCTTTCTCACTCCGCATAATCTGAGGCCTCCCTTCC
>NZ_PTFE01000138.1:0-15742 GCF_002936975.1 Bradyrhizobium sp. AC87j1 | reverse complement strand
CGATATGCGCGTGAGGCCCGATAAGGAAGGAAGCATCGAGACTCTTGCGCTTGAGATCCCGCCCACCCGGTCGCTCACCCACGCTACGCGGCTCCATTTTCGAATTGCCCTAGCCGATCGAGCTCTCTTGGCGCGCCCGGCTGCGGAAGACGCGGACGCGGCTGGAGCCGACCGGCTTTCGTGACGGTTGTGCGGGAACGATGACATTGTCCGGGGCTGCTAACTGGTTGACGCCGATGCGAATGCCAACCAAAGGCTCGCGGCTGGTCGGGCCCGACAGAACGACGCGTTTGCCGCGGGCGCGCAGGGTCGGCGCGTTCAAGAACGTCGCTTCCGCCACGAACTCGAATCCCCCGGCGCCACTGATTTGCAGCACAACCCCTGTAATCGGTAAGGCTCGTCCACGCGTGCCCGCATAGGTCCCGAGCGACACCATTTTGCCGCTCCCCGCCTGGCCAATGGGGAATTGGACCGCATAGCGAATATCGAGACGCGCCGGCTTCTCCTGCCATTCAAGGGCAATTCCTTCGATGCGCGATGGGGCCGTTGGACCTGCAATCCAAGCGTTAGCCGCGACGACAACATCGCCGCGACCTGCGACGTGGCCGAGGATCTTGAGACCGTCCATTGTAAAATTTGCGTGCATGGAGCCGCTCTCACCTTCCGCGGCGAGCGGCGCTCGGCCGGCCCGGATCGGTTCGATACGAACTATGGCCGCGCGCGATCCCCCGGGTCTCATCGGCTGAACCTGAATTTGCAACCTGCCAGGTGTGTTGACCCGGACCATCAGGCCCGAATTCGGCTCCCAAAGCGTCGGCCCGGTCGCGTCGGGATGCATGATGAGCTCCATGCGCCCCTCATGCCCCTGAGCCGGCGCGACCTTTACGTGCGGCGGCGAGGCGCGATCGTCCGCATTCTTGTAGCTCACGAAGAAGAGTCCCCGCTCTAGACTTACGACCTTCTGCTGCTCAATGTCATCCATCATTCACCCCCAATCAGAGTCGATGAACCCACCATTTTGCTTCTCGTTCGACGGTGTTGCGTGACCCCCTGAGTTTTGAAGCGACGCTCCGATGAACCGGTCCGCGAACCAGTCCCTTTAGAGAGCGCGTCTCAAGCGAACAGTGGGACGCCAATCCCGCGGCAATGAGAGAGCGGCGCATGGATTTTGTTCGTGCGGTGAGCAGCTCCGCAGTCTCACGAAGCCTTTCATTGTCCTCTCTCAGCAGCGCGATGATATCCCCGATATCATCGACGCCGATCAAGGCGGGGCGGCGGCTTTGTGACCCAAAGCTGACGCGGGACTGCTTGGTGCTCACCAGCATGCTCACAGTTCAACGCGCATGTAAGCAGCGTATCAAAGACGACGCGCCAGGGAAACAACCAAAGCTGTCATGCGATTGTCACGTTCACTGATCTGAGCCACAATACAAATTCGAGCCCTCGCGGGCTGAAAAGTGATACAGCAGATTGGGATTGTGAACCGCCCGACGCACCTAGTTGCGTTGATCAGGTCCAGACCTTTGCCGATTGTCAGCATCGCGAGCCGCGCCTGATGATGACCCTCTTGACTTGGATTTGCGACTAGACAACCCGCACCAGTTTAGTCAGACCTCAAGCGTCATTCTCTCGCTGTTGTTCATGCGCTCTAAGAACCCACGGCCGACGCCAGCACGATTGATCGATCGATACTCATCCTCACGACACCCGGGACAGCATAGTTAATCAAAAATCGGGCGAAAGGCCCTTGGATTCCAACCGAAATCATGGACGGCGGGTCTGGAATCGAAGGTCATGTCCTTCATCATCCGAATCCCCATCGCGACATTTGAGCCGGGAAAGAGTGGCTTCGCCAAACCGAACCCGGCACGCCACAGCCATGGCGGCACGGAGATCAGGCGCCGTGGCAGATGCAATGCGTCGAACAGCCGGCCGATCATCTCCCGATAGGAAAGGATTTCAGCCCCCGGCAACGTATAGAAATTGTTCACAGCGGACCGGCTTGCGGCCGCAGCGATAGCCCCGATCGCAAGGTCCTCGGCATGGACGGGCTGTCGCAGGCCCCGTGCGCCTCCCACCAGCGGCATGAACCCGAAACGCCGAATTAGCTTCGATAATGGTGTGATGTTGGTATCGCGGCCTTCGGCATAGATCAGCGTGGGTCGCAGGATCGTCCAGCCAACGTGACGTTGCTCGCAAAGCGCAACGATCCTTCGCTCGGCCTCTGCCAGCTGGTGGATCAACTCACGCTCCTCGCCGACTTCGGTGTCCTGTTTTGTTAGAACACTGGTGGAACTGAAAGCGACGAGACGCTTCGCGCCAGACTCGAGAAGGCGAGGAAGCGCGTGGACGAGCAAGACAGCATCGGCGGTGCAGTAGAGTGTGCAACATGGGGGAAGTACAAGCGTGTCCGGCTTCCGCAGATCCGCACCAATCCATTCAACGCCAGCTCTCTGCCGTGGTGATCGCGACAGCGCGAGGACGGGCGCGCCCCGGCGCACAAACTCCTCGAGGATGTAGCTGCCTACGACTCCACTCGCCCCGATGATCGCGCTCGCGGTCTTCTCGCTCGTCGCGCCGCCGTCCACGTTTCTTTCCGCGTAGCCCAAACAACTCTCCGACCGCCTAGCCAAAGGAGCAAGCGAGCCTTAATAGCTCGACGAGATCTCCAGTGTCATTGACGCTGATCAAGCCGCAGCCGCAGCTTTTCCGCTCAGTATCGACGCGGAGTTGTTATGTGTTCATCAGAGAGGACTCACAGCGCAATGGAGATGTCCCGGCAGCCTACCAGAAACGAGAGGGGAAGGACTCACCAACAGCTTCACAGGTTTGTCATATTAGATTAGCACAATATGCGCTTATTCGAGCGCTTAAGGGTGCAAGTGGTACTGCAGTTAGGCATGGAAGCTGGCTGCGGACCGACAGACTCGCAGGATGCGAGCTTCGCGGCCGAGACTCAGTGCTACATAATCTTGCACGACTTCACGATGTTGCACCACGCCCAGAGCGTCGCCGATGAAAGTTCTGTTTGTTCACAACAATTTTCCGGCTCAGTATCGTAACATAGCCGCCGCCTTGGCCAGGGAGTCTTGTTTCGAGCTCGTTGCCGTCGGCGGACCGACTTCAAGTTCGATGCCATCAGTGAGACTGATCAGATACGCACTTCCGGAAGCTGATGTTTCGCGAACGCATCCGTTTGCACGACGCTTCGATGTTGAGTGCCGGCGCGCGGAACAGGTGCTGTACAGTATTTCAAGCTTGGCGACGTCGGGGTTCACGCCTGATCTAATCCTCGCCCATCCGGGATGGGGCGAGACCCTGCCGTTGCGCACAATCTTTCCTAAGGCGCGACTACTCGTCTATTGCGAGTTCTTTTACGGGCCGGAGGGGCGCGACATCGGATTTGACCCGGAGTTCCCGATGCCCGGACTTGATGGTCACATCGGGCTCCAGTTGAAGAATGCTACGACCCTGCTCGCGCTTGAGGATTGCGAAATGGGCATCTCGCCCACGAGCTGGCAGCACTCAACGTTTCCTAAGCATTATCAAGGCAAGATTGAGGTCATCCATGAGGGCATCGACACGGCGCGCATGCGGCCGAATCCGGAGGCGCGCCTGACACTGGCGAACGGACTGCACCTTCGCCCTTCCGATGAGGTCGTGACGTTTGTCGCGCGCAATCTCGAGCCCCTGAGGGGCTACCATATCTTTATGCGGGCGCTGCCAAAGATCTTGAAACGCCGACCGAACGCGCACATCATCATCATTGGCGGGAATGGCGCGCCCTACGGACTCGCCCCTCCGACGGGCACAACCTGGAAGTCGATGTGCCTTGATGAGGTGCGCGATCAACTCGACTTGTCCCATGTACATTTCGTAGGCGGCGTCTCGTATGAAGCCCTTATTGCAACGCTTCAGGTGTCATCCGCACACGTCTATTTCACCTATCCCTTCGTACTGTCCTGGTCGATGTTGGAAGCAATGAGTGCGGGATGCTTAGTGATTGGTTCTGACACGGCGCCCGTACGCGAAATCATCCGCTCCGGCGAGAACGGTTTCCTTATCCCATTTTTCGAGGTGGACGAGCTTGCTGGTCGGGTTATTGAAGCGTTGGCGCATCCAACACGGTTTTGCGAGCTGCGCACGGCCGCCCGCCATCACATCGTAGATCACTATGACGCTGAGCAGGTCTGCATCCCGCGAATGCGCCTCCTTCTGGATCAAGGAAGAGAGTTCGCCTCATCGAATCGCGTTTCGCCCAAGCCGGCCCGAAGGACTTCACGAAGGATGACATAGGTGGCGAATGCAGTCGGCATTCGCTGCGATGACATCGAACAACTGTCGGTCAAATGGACCTCGATGGCATGCTTAAGCACTTTCAACCCTGTGGATGCTTTCTTGTGCCGCAGCTTTGTCGGACCATCGTTTGTCATTTTTCAAACATCGTAGTGCCGCTTCCGGGACAACGCTGTCGGCAGTATGACTAGCATTGTGAAATCAGATCTTGCTGTAACGTGGCTCGGGATCGCACCAGCTGCGTTTCATCAAAGATTAGGATTCTTGCCTCGACCGCGCCAATATTGATTGGATTGAACCGCCGTCCCTCTCCTGTTGCTCCAACTTCGTCTGCTGTGCCGGAAACTACCTGCGAGTGGTCAGTGCCGCACTACTCCACTCGAAAGAATGACAAGGCGCTAACCAACAACGCCACATCAACTTGCGAGTGAACATCGTGAGAGTAACGCTGCGGGGCGGGCACGTCGCTCAAGAACTCCGGCGTTAGTGATGCGGACTTCAGGAAGATAGCTTTCGGATCACATTTCGATTTAAACCAGTGCGGCTTTTGTTGACCCCGTAGCGGGCTCCGATCGGCTGGCACGGCTTTTGCTCTTTTAGCATGCACCCGCCACTGGCGGAGTTCAAATAGGAAGCTAGATGATGCGCAGGTTGTCGGGGCAGTTCTCACGAATGTTACTTACTCGAAGTGCGGCTGGAGTGCACGATTGGGCGGTAAGCTTTGAAGTGCTTCTTCTCGCGCTAGTATTGCTACTGGATTCTGAGCGCTTCATTCAGCATGAATTCGACTAGCCGCTATGCTTCGATCGGCCGCCGAGCCCGCTCCTATCGAGGGGAACGATGTGATCGTCGCTGGCGCCGGCAACTCAATCCGCTCCGAGTTGAGCAGGCGGATCGCGGCGATCAATGCCCGCACGCTTATCGTAGTCAATCTAGTGAGTTCCTTGAACAGTCACCGCCGCACAGTTACGCCGCGCCTGTTGATTGATGCTCTGCTCCGTCCTTTTGCAGCGCACGAGAGCGCAAAATCGGTCAGGAGCAAGGGCGAGCGGCCCGATATCATCTCTTATGCCGCTGCGCTGACGCACATCACGATGGTGACGGCCCATTTTATAACGCGGAACGCCGCAGAGACGATGCAGGAGGCCAGCGACGAAGATGTTCGCCGACAAGCGGTTAATCTCACAACATTCTAGGAGCCACTAAACACATGGTGAGATGTTCTGCCAAGCAGTGGACGCGCGCGGGCGCGGTACGCGCCTTGTCGCCGTTAGCTTCAGAGATGTGCTGCGATCGGCTGGCTCCCTCGTGTCGCTGCTTGAGGAGCGGATTACGGAGGATCGACTGCTCACGGGTCTCCGCCGAGATCGAGCGTCACCTCATGATGCTCCCGGAAGCGCGTCTTCTCGTTCTCCTGACGCGACGTCTATACCAAGATCGTCTACGCGCGACTACTGGCCGGCGAAATAATGTTCAAAGACCTATACGACGTTGGCGAGAGGCTGAGTCAGATCGGCGCCGCACTCAGCACGCGAGCGCTCACCTCAAACTTCGGCGACTTGCATTGTCCAGTGGACACTCATGACGTCGGCGCGGCACTTTTCCTGCTACGGGCCTGCGATGATGGTTGGCGATAGGTCCGATCGCGTGACGGTCGCATCGAACACCGCGGGCGCGTTCGCCCCGGCGCTGGGTTCGGGTGGTCTCCGGGTCCTGGTGCTTAGCCAGCATTTTTGGCCAGAGAGCTTCCGAATAAACGAAGTCGTTGTTTCGCTGCGCGCCTTCGTGAATGTGGAGGTGCTGGCCGGACAACCCAACTATCCGATGGGCCACACGTTCAAAGGCTATCGAGCCACCGGCATTGGGACAGAGCGACACCCGTTAGGCTACATGATCCACAGGGTTCCGGTCGTCCCGCGAGGCAGGGGCGGCACTTTGCGCCGTGTGGCGAACTATGTTTCCTTCGTTCTCAGCGCGCTCCTGTTTGCTCCATGGCTTACCCGAGGCAGGCGATACGACGTGATCTTCGTCTATGCGAACTCACCGGTCCTGCAGGGGTTACCCGCAGCATTCCTGAAGCGTCTGAAGCGCGCGGCACTAGTCATATGGGTACAGGATCTTTGGCCCGACAGCCTGGAAGCGACCGGGTATGTCCGCAACAAGGCCGCACTTGCTGCTGTTGCGACCGTAATAGGCTTTATCTACCGGCGAGCCGACCTGCTCCTTGCCCAATCGCGTGGGCTCGTTGAGAAACTCCGAGAGCTGGCAGGCTCTCGTGTGCCGATCGTCTACCACCCCAATCCGGGCGACATCGCTATGATGGAGAGGTGCACAGCCGGTACGTCTGCCATCGCGATGGAGCCCAGCTGCTTCAATGTCGTCTTCGCCGGAAATCTCGGCGCAGCACAGGCTCTTGAGACCATTGTCGCCTGCGCTGAAACAATTGTGGATCCATCGATTCGGATCATTCTCGTGGGTGCCGGAAGCCGCGCGACTTGGCTGCGCGAAGAGATTGCACGGCGCAACCTTCGCAATCTCGAGCTCGCCGGCCAGCATCCGCCCGAGGCTATGCCTGCAATCTTCGCTAACGCCTCCGCGCTACTGGTAACACTCGGGCGGGCAAACAATCTCCCGTTGACCATCCCGAGCAAGATCCCCAGTTATCTGGCCGCCGGAAGGCCGATCATCGGCTCGCTTGACGGAGAGGGGGCAGACCTCATTCGCGGCGCCAAGGTGGGATTCTCTGTTCCGGCTGAAGACGCTGCTGCGTTGGCCTCTGCCATAATCGAAATGCGGAATCTCCCTGCTGCGAAGCGCGAAGCAATGGGCGCTGCAGGGAGAGCCTATTTCGAGCAGCATCTTGCTCCCGCGGCTTTGGCCCACGACCTAGTGCAGCATTTTCATAAGGCTCTCGGCCGTTCGGGACAAGGTGGAACATGATAACCACGAACCCGAACACAACGATACTTGTACTTGGCGCGACCGGAATGCTCGGCAATGCGATGTTCCGTGGCCTTTCCGAGAGCGCCGGTTACCGCACCTTCGGCTCGACGCGCTCGCCCCGGCAGCATGTTTTGTTCCCAGAGGCGTTGCGGTCCACTCTCATCGGCGACATCGATGTCGAGAACGTCGATGCGCTCAACAGGGTTCTGACCGATGCAAGGCCGGACGTGGTGATCAATTGCGTAGGACTGGTTAAGCAGTTGTCGGCAGCCAACGACCCACTTGCCGCGCTCGCGATCAACGCAGTTCTCCCGCACCGGGTGGCGAGGCTTTGCGAGCTGGCCCGCGTGCGCCTCATCCACATCAGCACCGATTGCGTTTTCGACGGTATTAGAGGCCACTATTCGGAGGAGGACCGGCCGAACGCAGACGATCTATACGGTCGCAGCAAGCTTCTCGGTGAAGTCGATTACGAGAACGCGGTGACGCTGCGCACTTCGATTATCGGGCACGAACTTAATAGTGCTCACGGCTTGATCGATTGGTTCCTGTCGCAATCGGGGAGCATCAAGGGCTTCACGAGAGCGATCTTCTCTGGGCTTCCCACAGCTGAGCTTATGCGTGTGGTGCGCGACTTCGTCCTACCCGATCGTGCGCTTAGCGGCCTCTACCATGTATCGGCTGCGCCGATTAGCAAGTACGCGTTGCTCAG
Organism: Bradyrhizobium sp. AC87j1; assembly: GCF_002936975.1. Taxonomy (NCBI): domain Bacteria; kingdom Pseudomonadati; phylum Pseudomonadota; class Alphaproteobacteria; order Hyphomicrobiales; family Nitrobacteraceae; genus Bradyrhizobium; species Bradyrhizobium sp. AC87j1. Next base: position 7,791 of record NZ_PTFE01000138.1, on the reverse strand, counting down.
GCTCGTCGCTGACAGCTATGGTCGGACGATTGATATTGTGCCGGACGATAGGCTCGTGATCGACCGCTCGCTAGATTCGAGCCGCTTCCGTCGCCGCACCGGCTATCAGCCACCGGAGTGGCCGGCTCTCGTCCGCTTCATGCGCAACTTCGGCTGACGCAAGAATTGGAATGTCTGTGTTTTCCAACAAGACACTGCTTGTCACGGGCGGAACGGGCTCCTTCGGTAATGCTGTTATCAGGCGTTTCATTCATGCCGCTTTTGCAGAAATCCGCATCTTCAGCCGGGATGAGAAAAAGCAGGACGACATGCGGTGGTCACTAAAGGACGACCGGCTGAAGTTCTATGTCGGTGACGTTCGAGACCTTGCAGCGGTTAGCGATGCTGTTCGGGGCGCCGACTACATCTTCCATGCAGCAGCACTAAAGCAGGTGCCATCCTGCGAATTTTATCCGATGGAGGCCATTAAGACGAACGTTCTTGGCGCGGAGCACGTGCTGCGGGCGGCGATTGAGAATGACGTACGAAGATGTGTGGTTTTGAGCACGGATAAGGCTGTCTATCCAGTGAATGCGATGGGTCTTTCCAAGGCCATGATGGAGAAAGTGATGATTGCCAAGTCGCGTCTCCCCCAGAGCAAGACAATCGCGTGCGCCACACGTTACGGCAATGTCATGACATCGCGCGGCTCAGTCATCCCGCTTTTCTTGAAACAGATCCGAGAGGGCCACGCTTTGACAGTTACGGATCCAAAGATGACTCGCTTTCTTATGTCGCCCGATGAATCGGTCGACCTTGTCCTCTACGCCTTTGCCAATGCAAGGCAAGGTGATATTTTCGTCCAAAAGGCGCCGGCCTCGACGATCGGTGATCTTGCTCGGGCAATCCGTGAACTTCTGAGCTCTAAGAACCCGATCCGCGTGATCGGGACCAGGCATGGTGAAAAGCTCTATGAATCCTTGGTGTCGCGGGAGGAGATGGTACGCGCGGAAGATCTTGGCACCTATTATCGTATCCCAACGGACTCGCGGGATCTCAACTACGATAAGTACTTCACTGAAGGGATGCGCGACCTTTCCGAACGGGAGGACTATACCTCGCATAACACTCGTCGCCTAGACGTTCAAGCAATCAAGGAGATCTTGTTGCGGCTCGACCTTATCAGGGAAGCCATGCATGCTTAGGGTCATGACAGTCGTCGGGACGCGGCCGGAGATCATCCGCCTGTCCCGCATCATCGCGAAGTTCGATGCGCATTTCGCACATGTGCTGGTCCACACCGGTCAGAACTCCGACTACGAACTGAACCAGATCTTCTTGACCGAGCTTGGCATCCGGACACCTGATCGGTTCCTCGAGGCCGCGGGCGAGTCCGCTGCTAAGACGATAGGTAAGGTCATCATCGCGGCCGATGAAGCGATGGAGGCGCATCAACCTGATGTGTTGCTCGTGCTCGGCGATACCAATAGTTGTCTCGCCGCGATCGCAGCCAAACGCCGGAAGATCCCGATCTTTCACATGGAAGCTGGCAACCGCTGCTACGACTTTCGTGTTCCGGAGGAACTCAACCGTCGCATCGTCGATCACACGGCGGACATCAATCTCACCTACAGTCATATCGCCCGAACCTATCTTCTGCGTGAGGGCTTTCCGCCCGATCAGGTGATCGTTACCGGCAGTCCGATGCGCGAAGTGCTGACATACTACCGCGCTGGCATCGAGGCCTCTGACGTGTTGAATCGACTAGCGCTATCCCGCGGACGCTATTTCATAGTCAGCTCACACCGCGAAGAGAATGTCGACTCGCCTGAGCGACTCCGCAAATTCATCGAAATCCTAACCTTCCTTACCACGCGCTACCGAGAGCCGGTCATCGTCTCCACCCACCCGCGCACTCGCAAGCGGCTAGATGCCCTCGGCGTATCCTGCCCGGCCAATGTCCGTTTCGAGAGACCCTTCGGGTTCCTCGACTTTGTGAAGCTGCAGTGCGAGGCGCGCGCTGTTCTGTCGGACAGCGGTACGATTACCGAGGAAAGCGCAATTCTTAACTTTCCGGCGCTGACCTTACGCGATGTCCACGAACGCCCTGAAGGCGTCGAGGAAGCTTCCGTGATGATGACCGGTCTCAATGTTGAACGCGTTCTTGGCGCGCTAGAGATCCTCGAGGGACAGCCGCGAGGCCGCGAGCGGCTGCTGCGGATGCCAGCCAATTACGAGCCGCGCAATGTCTCCGATAAGGTTTTGCGCATAGTTCAGAGCTACCATGAGTTTGTCAATCAGCGTGTGTGGAGGGAGGCCAACTGACAACCCATTCTGGCTATTGGCGCATCGTTACTCTGGTCACTATTGTCGTCGCGTTCGCTGGCGGAGTTTTCGTGTCGATTGATTGGAGAGCTGTTGCGCCCGTTTACGCGTCGTAGATCGACGGCCTCGTGATCACTCTCTCTCGCAGGTTGGCTGGTAACTCGGAAATATTCAGCATGGCGGATGACAAGCAGCAGCAGACAATTGTCACACAGAAGAGGAAATGCATGATCATCGGTTACGCACGCGCCTCTGGGGTTTTCTATACGCTGAGGCTCAACCAACGAGCGTGCAGGCGATGACAGACTTGACGCCGATTAGGGTGGGCGCGGGTACGTCGCCAGCTGTTCCCACCCTCCGCAGCGCCGGAGCGGCAGCGATTTGCAGTCGCAGCGTTATCATGATTTCCGGGTTCGCTAATTCGCTCCTTCTACCAGTCGTTCTGAATCAAAGAGGGATAGGACAGTACTTTCTGGCGCAGTTGGTGATCGCGGGGATTGGGACGTTTTGCCAACTTGGCTTTTCTTTTTCCATTCCGAGCCAGGTGACGCAGGCGGTGGCCCGAAAGGATTTAGGACGGGCGCGGAGTCTGGCGGTGACGATGCTGTGTTTCTCGGCCGGTCTCGGTGGGCTTGTCGTCATCACTGGAGTGGTCGCCTCTCCATGGATCGTAGAATTTCTCGAGTTGGCTGATCGGGCTACCTGGATCGCAGCGCTACCAGTTGTCGCAGTGGTCGGGGCCTCGGCCAGTCTAGCGGCCGTCATCGTCGACCTTCTGCGAGCGGTGCATGCCGTCCGCACGGCCGCCAATTTAGCTGCACTTGCCAGCATTTCCGTTGGGGCCTATGCAGGCTTCCTGCTAGTGATCGGGCAGCAGGCGACGCTCAGCGGCGCCCTTCTCGCTAACCTCGCTGGGTCGATGGGTATCATCACGCTTGGTCTCTCGCTATTCTGGCTACGATCTTTCGATTGGCCACGATCGGCGCACAAGCCTGTGCAGGCGACCGCTCTACTACGTGAAACAGTTCCGAACTTCTCCACGACGCTTCTCCTGTTCGGTCTCTCAAATCTTGAGGTGATCATCCTCGGCAGCCTCGGCAGCTTGAATGAGGTCGCTCAGTACGGCTTGGCGCTGCGCTTTTCGGCCGTGTTGGTGATGCCTCTCGCTATCGCGAATGCGGCCGCAGCCCCGCTTGCGGTACATGCCCTATCGACCAATGACACCGCTGCCCTTGGCGGCATCCTAGCGCGCGTCTCATTTGGAGCCGCTGGAACAGCGGGCGCGTTTTACATAGGATTCGCAACTGTGGGCTATGGCTTCATCGCGCTCTGGGACTCAAAATATCACGATACCTACTGGCTGACCCTCGTGCTCGGACTGGGTAATGTTCTTCACGCCTGTGGTGGGGCAGCTGGCGTCTTATTGATGATTTGGCGGGATCAGAACCGCGCGTTCATGATCGTGGTCGCCAACAGCGCCGTGACGGTTATTTTTTGTCTCTTGGGCTATAGGTATGGCGGCATGTTTGGACTAGCCTTCGCCGCGTGCTCTGGGAATGTGTTGCAGGTCGCCTGCTTTGTCTTGCGGGCGCGAGCCCGCTTCGGTGTTGATCCTTCCCTTCTAGGTGCGTGGAGGTACTGTTTCTTCGAGCGGGCTAGATCGACTCCACCCGCGGCCGCCGCCTCTTCCCGGGAGGGCTAACACGATGACAAGCGTGCCCTTGGCGCAATGCGCTTCCGAAGTCGTCGTCCTCGGCGGCACCGGCTTCGTGGGACGCGTTCTCGCCGAGACATGGCCCGCCGCCCAAAGATGTCCGCGTTACCTCGTGCATCGCTCTCTTCCCGACTGGCTGTTGGGTTCCGGCAATAGAATACAGCGTGTTAATCTCGATGATCCTGCCGACGTACGGAGAGCGCTGACGGGCAGTAACGTACTGATCAACCTTCTGCGCGCTGATGGTCAGGGCTGGTACCCAGACCTGCTGCGTCGGCTTAGCCAAAGCTTCGCCAAGGCAGGCCTACGCCGCTGCGTCCACGCGAGCACCATCGACGTTTATGCCGGCTCGGCGACGAATCCAATCGACGAGGAGACTCCTGTCTGGCCACTATCGTCTTACGAGAAGGAGCATTGTGAAGCTGAGCGCATTATTGCGGCAGCTTTCCCCGAAGCTGCAATCTTGAGGCTTGGAGCGGTGTTTGGCCCGGGCGGCCGCAACGTTGTAAGGTTTGGGCGGGAGATGGCGGATGCGTCCATAACCAAGCTGGCCTTGCGGCGCGCGCTCTATGGTGAGCGGCGTATGCATCTCGTCAGCGTCTTCCTCGTTGCGCACGCTCTTGCGCAATTTGCTGTCGACGCCCGTATTCACGGAACCACAAGAGTTTTATTGACACAGGACGACCATCCCGACAATAATTTCGCGTTCCTCCAAGACGTCCTTGCTGAAAGTTTTGGTCGCCAATCGTTACGTAAAGTGCCTACTCTGCCTCGTCTTACGCTAAGACTCGCGCTCAGTTTGCGGGGTCTACCTAGCCAAGCCGTGGAACGACGCTTCTCGGTCCAAAAGGCCAAGCGCTTTGGCTTAATAACAGAGGGCTTCAGCGAGGCACTGCAGAACTATGCGCGTATGCTTGCGGCACACCCAGAAGAGCGCCGCATATGAAGATCCTCCTTACCACCGTGTCCCTCAGTTCGAAATCGGGCGGCGGCACCGCGGAACGGACACGCCGGTTGGCACGCCACCTTGCAGCTCAGGGACACCATTGCACAATAGCAACGATGGAGGATGGCGATCTTGCGGATGAACTCCGCGGCGCGGGGATGCAAGTCTATGCTGCGACGTCGATCAGGCTGCGCTTCCGCGTGCCGCTAATCCGCCCAGACAGACTGACTAAAATTGTGAGCTCCGTGGACGCAATTCACATCCTCGGCTACTGGAACCTTTTGTCAGTCGCTACCGCGCTTACGGCGACCCGATGCCGCAAGCCCTATGCATTCAGCGCAGCAGGCGAATTCGTTGGTCTTGCAGGGCCGCGGCCCCTCGCGCACGCATTTCATTTGCTCTTCGGAAAACGCATGCTGCGAAAGGCTGGTCTAATCGTGGCTATTACGTGCTTGGAAAGGATGCAAATCATCCAGCGTCTCGGCGTCGCTCCTAATCGGATTGTCGTCATTCCGAACGGCGTTGAACCTTCTCCGTCGGCAATAGGGGCGGCAGTCGCTCTGCCGGACGAACCGTTTGTCCTTTTTGTCGGCCGTCTCGCCGAGGTCAAGGGACCGGACCTTCTCCTGAAAGCCTTCGCCACCGTCGCGCCGGCTTATCCTAACGTCACGCTGGTGGTGGCGGGCCCCGACTTTGGCATGGGCGCGCGACTCCAGCAGGAAGTCACTAAAGGGGGGCTTAAGGGGCGGGTTCTCTTCACTGGCCATTTGGGTGAGACCGACCGAACGGCGGCTTACCGGCGCGCGCTTTTTGTCGTGGTACCTTCCCGGGCGGAAGCCATGTCGCTCGTCGCGATAGAAGCGGGCGCGGCTGGGACGCCGGTGCTTCTCACCGACTGCTGCGGCTTTGACGAGCTCGAGGCCCTTGGCGGGGGACAAGTTGTACCGGCGACAGTGGAGGGGCTCCGCGACGGCTTGAACGCGATGCTGGCCCGACGGTTCAACCTTGCGCGGGACGGCGAAAGGCTGCGCCGCCATGTCGAGCAAAACTATGCTTGGCCAGCCATTGTGGCCGAGCTCGCACGCCATCTCCAATCGCTGTTGCACAAACCTGTGGAGGCGGAGCCGCGACATTAGCGCCATTGCCGCTCGTTGTGGACGACGAGTTGGGCGTCAAGAAGAACGAATTAGCATGTCGTCTGTGAAGAGTGGCTAAGCGATTGAGCTAGAATCGCATTTGTCGTTGTGGACTATTTTGCGATTGCGGGGGTTTGATGCTTCGGACCTCGGAAGCCTGCAATTTCATTTTCAGGATTCCGTCGAATCGATAACCATGATTCCGTCCTCGCATCGGAGGTGGCGATGCGACCGAAGAAGCCCAAAGCGACGGGATCGGGCGATCTGTTCCGGGCCAGGCTGGACCAGATCATCAACATGAAGCACGAGCTGGTTCAGCTCGCCGGCAAGGTCGATTGGGACTGGATCGACGGCGAGATCGCGCCGCTGTACAGCGAGAACGGTCGACCGGGGATTGCGACCCGCTTCATGATCGGGCTGCTGCTGCTCAAGCACATTTACGGCCTGTCCGATGAGGGGGTGTGCGAGCGCTGGGTCCACGACCCGTATTTCCAGTACTTCACCGGCGAAGAGTTCTTTCAGCATGCGTTCCCGCACGAGCGCTCGGACCTGAGCCTCTGGCGCAAGCGGCTCGGCGACAAGCTGGAGCTGCTGTTGGCCGAGAGCCTGCGGGTGGCGCACCAGGCCGGCGCGTTACGGAGCCAGGATCTCAAGCGGGTCACGGTCGATACCACCGTGCAGCCGAAGGCGATCACCTTCCCGACCGATGCCAAGCTGCTGCACGCGGCGATCAAGGGGCTCAACCGCCTGGCGAGGAAGCACGGGATCAAGCTGCGGCAGTCCTATCTTCGCATTGCCAAGACCGCCGCGATAATGGCGGGACGCTATGCCCACGCCAAGCAATTCAAGCGGCATCAACGGCAGTTGCGCATCCTGCGCAGCCGGTTGGGCCGCATCATCCGCGATATCCGCCGCAAGATCGAAGGTCGGGCTGTGCTCGAGAACGCGTTCGCCCTCCCGCTCAGCCGGGCTTCGCAGATCCGCTCGCAGCAGCAGCGCCAGCGCGGCTGGAAGCTTTATTCCTTCCACGCCCCGGAGGTCGAGTGCATCGGCAAGGGCAAAGCAGCCGCGCCTTACGAGTTCGGTGTCAAAGCCTCCATCCTCACCAACAACCGCCGGGCTCCCGGTGGCCTGTTCGTGCTGCACGCCAGGGCGCTGCCCGATAACCCGTACGACGGTCACACCTTGCGGGACGTCATCGACCGCACCGAGACACTCACCGGCTGCGCGATCGAGCGGGCCTACGTCGACAAGGGATACCGCGGCCACGACGCGCAAAATCCTCGCCGGGTCTTCATCTCTGGCCAGAAGCGCGGCGTCTTCGGCGTCATCAAGCGCGAGATGCGCCGCCGCTCCGCCATCGAACCCATCATCGGACACCTGAAGACCGATGGTCACCTCGGCCGCTGCTATCTCAAAGGCCGCGCCGGCGATGCGGCCAACGTCATCCTCTCGGCCGTCGGCCACAACTTCCGCCGCATCCTCGCCTGGCTCAGAGAACTGTTGTGCCTCATCCTGCTTCAGCTATGGCGCACGTTCGGCCGTCCCGCCACGCTCAATTCGCCTTCTTAACATGGCGTAATCGCGGCTGACGTCTTCTTGCGAACACGAGGATCGGTACGATCGGCGTCAGCAAATCGAAAAGGAGCCGCGCTATGAAGCAGTACGTTGGTCTGGATATCTCTATGGAA
>NZ_PTFE01000137.1:0-15782 GCF_002936975.1 Bradyrhizobium sp. AC87j1 | reverse complement strand
GTTGCCGCCCTGCGGCACGATCGCGAGCTGCCGTGCCGCAGGGCGGCAACACCGGCATGTGCGGGGCGGCAACGCCGGACGATCGTGCCGGCAATGTAGTGATCCGGCTCGACCGGATGCGGGCCGTGCGTGACGTCAGCCCGCTCGCCAACACGATCACGGTCGAGGCCGGCTGCATCCTCGCTGAGGTGCAAAACGCGGCGCGCGACGTCGATCGCTATTTTCCCTTGAGCCTTGGCGCCGAGGGCTCCTGCCAGATCGGCGGCAACATCTCGACCAATGCGGGGGGCACGGCGGTGTTGCGCTATGGCCCCACGCGCGATCTCGTGCTCGGGCTGGAGGTCGTGCTGCCCGACGGGCGAATCTTCAACGGCCTGCGCGCACTGCGCAAGGACAATACCGGCTACGCGCTCAAGCAGCTGTTCATCGGGGCAGAGGGCACGCTCGGCATCGTCACCGCGGCGGTGTTGAAGCTGTTCGCGCCGCCGCGCAGCTCGGCGCTGGCGCTGCTGAAATTGCAGGGCGTGGAGCAGGCGCTCGAGATCATGCAGCGCCTGCGCGGCGCGGTCGGCGACCGGCTCGGCAGCCTCGAGATCATGTCGCGCGCGCAGATCGAGGCGATCGCAGAGACCGTGCCGCATGTCACGATCCCCTTCGAGCTGACGACGCCGTGGTATCTGATCGTCGAATTGACCGACACGCTCGCCGGCGTCGACCTCGATGAGCCGCTCGCCACGGTGCTGGCGGATGCGATGGAGGCCCACCTTGCCGAAGACGTGATCCTGGCCTCCAACCTCGCGCAGGCGAAGGCGATCTGGGCTGTCCGGCACAGCGTGTCCGAAGGTAACAAGCGCAGCGGCTATGTCGTCTCGCACGACAGTGTCGTTCCACTTGAGCGTCAGGCCGCCTTTGTCGCCAAAGTCGAGACCCGGATTAACGCCGCGGTACCGCACGCGCGGGTCGTGATGCATGGCCACATCGGCGACGGCAACATCCACGTCATTGCCCTGATCGACCGCGCGCGTTGCCAGGACCCGGCGGCGACGGCTGCGCTTGTGGCCGAGATCAACGAGATTGTCGACGACGAGACGGCGGCGCAGGGCGGAGCGATCAGTGCCGAGCACGGCATCGGCATCACCAATCGTGGCCGGCTTGCCCGTGTTGCCGATCCTCTCGACATCGAGCTGATGCGCGATATCAAGAAATTGCTCGATCCAAAGGGCTTGATGAATCCCGGCAAGATCTTTGGTGCGGGAGCGGCATAACCATGACGAGCGTCCGCCTGCTTGCCGACGATCTCACCGGTGCGCTCGACACCGCGGCGGAGTTCGTCGGCCTGTGCGGACCGTTCGATGTCATCTGGTCGGACGCGTTTGCGCCGCTGGGCTCCGGAAGCCTGGCGATCGATAGCGGCACCCGCGAGCGGTCAAAGGCCGAGAGCGTCGAAATCGTCGCGCGACTGGCGCCGCAGCTTCAGGGCGGGACGATCGCCTACAAGAAGGTCGATAGCCTCCTTCGGGGCGCGTGGGCGGTCGAGCTTGGCGCCTGCCTGCGCTGCAGCCATTGGGCCTCCTGCGTGGTCGCGCCGGCGTTCGATTATCAGGGACGTCGCACCGTCGGTGGCCAGCAATTCGCCCGCACCGTGCATGGCGATTGGCACAGGGTCGGCGACAATTTGCTGGATCAATTGCGGCAAGACGGCATCGAGGCCCGACAGGGCACGCCCGACACGCTCGCGCAAGGCGGCGTTCAGGTGTTCGATGCCGAGAACGACCTCGACCTCGATCGCGTCGTCGAAATGGCGCGGCGCATGCCGGGGCCCGTGTTGTGGTGTGGGAGCGGCGGCCTGGCCGGTGCGCTTGCCCGCGGTCAAGGCTCCGCTGTGTCCTCGCAACTGAAGCGGCCGGTGCTGGGGCTGTTTGGCTCCGACCAGGCCGCCACCGCATCCCAGCTGGCGGCATGTGGTAACGCCACCATTGCGCTGGCCGAGGGGGAGGGCGACGCGGGCGTTCGGCGCAAGCTGGCCGACGAGGGTGTGGCGCTGGTGAAATTCGCCCTCGCCGACGGCTTGGTGCGAGCCGAGGCGGCGCGGCGGATCGCGCACGAGATGGCGGGGCTGATCGCGGCACTCGAACCGCCGGGCACGCTGGTTGTTGCTGGTGGGGAAACACTGAAGGCCGCATGCGTTGCCCTTGGCGCGCATGCGCTCGAGGTGACAGGACGGATCGTGCCGGGATTGCCGCGCTCGATCTTGCAAGGCGGCAGTTGGGCCGGCGTCGATGTCATCTCGAAGTCCGGCGCATTCGGCCCCAGCGAGCTGTGGCGCGACCTGCTTCGGGATAATCATTTGCTTAGCAAGGGGAGTCCGACATGACCTCTCGTCATCTAGCCATCACCATGGGCGATCCCACCGGGATCGGGCCGGAGATCATCGTCAAGGCCTGCGTCGGGCTGAAGGACCGGATCGCGAAAGGCGATCTGAGGATCCTGATCATCGGCAGCGGCGCGGCGCTCGATGGTGCGAAAGCCGCGCTTGGTGCCGGCATTGCGATTCCCGAAGTGCGCGCCGAGGATCGCGACTGGCCGAATCTCTGCTTCCTCCAGGCCGACATCGAGGGCGACCCGATCAAGCCCGGCGTGCTCAGCGCCGATGGCGGCCGCTTTGCCTACAAGGCGATCGAGCATGGCGTGCGCCTGACGCAGGCGGGCCGGACCGCGGCGATCGTCACGGCGCCGCTCAACAAGGAGGCGCTCAACAAGGCCGGCTATCACTTTCCCGGCCACACTGAGATGCTGGCGCATCTCACCGGCGTGCGCGGCTCGGTGATGCTGCTCGCCCATGGCAACATGCGCGTCAGCCATGTCTCGACCCATGTGGCGCTCGAGGACGTGCCGAAGCGTCTGACGCCGGAGCGGCTGCGCATGGTCATCGACCTCACCAACGAGGCCCTGCTGCGGCTCGGCATTGCCAAGCCGAAGATCGCGGTTGCCGCGCTCAATCCACACGCCGGCGAGGGCGGCCTGTTCGGCCGGCAGGACATCGACGTGTCCGCGCCGACGATTGCAAAAGCCGTCGCCGACGGTCTCGACGTCGTCGGGCCCGTGCCCGGCGATACCATCTTCGTCAAGCTGCGCGCCGGCCAGTACGACGCCGCGGTCGCGATGTATCACGACCAGGGCCACATCCCCGTCAAGCTGCTCGGCTTCCAGGTCGATCCCGCGACCGGCCGCTGGCAGGAATTGTCCGGCGTCAACATCACGCTGGGCCTGCCGATCATCCGCACCTCCGTCGACCACGGCACCGCCTTCGACATTGCGGGCAAGGGCATCGCCAACGAGCACAGCCTGATCGAGGCCATCGACTATGCCGAGCGGCTCGCCGGTGGCGCTTCCCCCGTATCCAAGTGACGAGATCGACTGCACGATGACCAACGCCTTCACGCCCATCGAAATCCAGCGTCCCACCATCCTCGAGTTCGGCAACGGCACGGTCGGCGCGGCAGCGCGCTTCGCCGAGCGGATCGGTGCCAGGCGGCCGCTGGTGATCTCTGATCCGTTCAACGCACGCCGCCTCGACATGCTGGCGCTGCCGGGTGCGGTGAAGGTGTTCGGTGAGGTCAAGCCCGAGCCGGACCTGCCCAATCTCGAGAAAGCCGTGACGATGGCGAAGGACGTCAAGCCCGACCTCGTCGTCGGCTTCGGCGGCGGCAGCGCGATGGATCTCGCCAAGCTGGTCGCGGTGATGTGCACGAGCGACGTGCCCTTTGCCGACATCGTCGGGCCGGAGAAGGTGGCCGGCCGCAGCGTCGCGCTGATGCAGATTCCGACGACGTCGGGCACCGGCAGCGAGGCTGGCACCCGCGCGCTCGTGACCGATCCCGTCAGCCAGAACAAGCAGGCAGTGCAGAGCCGCTTCATGCTGGCCGACATCGCCATCGTCGATCCGGATCTGACGATGACGGTGCCGAAGGAGGTCACTGCGGCAACCGGAGTCGATGCGCTGGCGCATTGCGTCGAGGCCTATACCAGCCGCAAGGCGCATCCGACGATCGACCTCTATGCGCTCGAAGGCGCGCGGCTGGTCGGACGTTATCTCAAGCGCGCGGTGGCCGATGGTGGCGATCGCGAGGCGCGCGCGGGTCTGTCGCTGGCCTCGCTCTATGGCGGCTATTGCCTGGGACCGGTGAACACGACCGCCGGCCACGCGGTGGCGTATCCGCTCGGCACGCGTCACCATGTGGCGCATGGCCTCGCCTGCGCGGTGATCTTCCCGCATACGCTGGCCTTCAATATGCCAGCCGCGGAAGCGAAGACGGTCGCGGTGCTCCAGGCGCTCGGCCTGCCGGAGAAGGGCGATCCAAAGCTCGCTTTCGACGCCACCTACAAGTTCTGCAGCGATCTCGGCATCGAGATGCGGCTGTCCGCGCTCGGCCTGCCCCGGGACGATCTCGGCGTGATGGCCGACGAGGCGCACGCCATTCGCCGACTGCTGGACAACAACCCGCGCGACCTCGGCCGGGATGCGATTCTGAACATGTACGAGGTCGCGTTCTAACCGTCTCCGCCGCTCGCGCGCGGCAACCAATCAACAACACGGAAAACAGAGGAAACGTCTATGAGATCGATGTGGCTTGTTCTTGCCTCGGCCTTGGTGCTGGCGGCCTCACCCGCAAAGGCGCAGGACGGCTATCCGTCCAAGCAGGTGACGGTGGTCGTTCCCTTCGCCGCCGGCGGCACCGCGGACATCTTCGCGCGCATGGTCTCCAACCATTTGCAGGCGAAGTTCGGCAAGCCCTTCGTGGTCGAGAATGTCGGTGGTGCCGGCTCGATCCTCGGCGTGACGCGGGTGGCGAAATCGGCGCCGGATGGCATCACGCTCGGCCTTGCCAGCACCTCCGCGCTTGCGATCAACCCGTCGCTCTACGGGCCGAAGCTCAGCTACCAGCCGGACAAGGACCTGGTGCCGGTCGCCCAGATCAGCGTCGTGCCCAACGTTCTCGTCGTCAATCCCAACAAGATCAAGGCGCGTACCGTGCCGGAGCTGATTGCCTATCTGAAGGCGAATCCGGACAAGGTCTCGTTCGGCTCGGCCGGTGTCGGTACCTCGCAGCATCTTGCCAGCGAGCTGTTCCAGCAGATGACCGGCACCAAGATGGTGCACGTGCCCTACAAGGGCTCCAGCCAGATGCTGACGGACCTGCTCAGCGGCCAGATCGATCTCGCCTTCGACAACGTTCCGCTGCTGCTGCCGCAGGTGAAGACCGGCCAGCTCGCGCTGCTCGCGACGGCAACGCCGAAGCGCGCCGCCTTCGATCCCGAAGCTCCGGCCGTTGCCGAATTCCTGCCCGGCTTCGAGGCCGTGGCCTGGCACGGTTTCATCGTGCCCGCGGGCACGCCCAAGCCGATCGTCGAAAAGCTCTCGGCCGAGATCCGCGCCTTCATGCAGCAACCGGAGACGGTGCAGAAGATGGCCGAGCTCGGTGCCACCGCGGTCGCCGTGGATTCCGAACCGTTCGCGGCCTACATCAACGCTGAGACGGCGCGCTGGAAGAAGGTGATCGAGGCCGCCAACATCAAGCTGGAGTAGGGCGGCACGCGATGAGATAAGCCGGCCGCCGCATGCCGAGAGCGGCGGCCGCTTGTTCAGTGCCGGTCGTCGGTCTAAGTTCGCATCAGCCAACGGGTGCGGGGCTGATGGGGACTGTTCGTTTTCTGCTGGCGGCGATCGTCGTTGGATTTCATTGCCAATTTGGCGTCATTCACCAGACAATCGGAGGCCTGGCCGCTGTAGAAGTCTTCTACATCATCAGTGGATTCTACATGGCCGCCGCCTATAAGCGGCACTATCCGGGACGGCCGGCTGCATTCTTCGCCAGCCGCTTCGCGAGGCTTTATCCGTTCTACCTCGCTGTCCTGGCAGCTACGTTCGCGCTACATCTGTGGAACCCGGCGAACGAGAGCGGGATCTTCAATTCCCTCAGAACGGATGAGCGGCCCTATGTGATCAACCTGTCGCTGCTGGGTCTCGATCTCTATTCGGCGATGCACAGCACCACGTATCTCCTGGTTCCGCAGGCATGGTCGATCAGCGCGGAGATCGTCTTCTACGCGCTGCTGCCTGCCTTGCTTCTCCTCAACAGAAAATGGCTCGCCGGGTTGGTGGTCGCGGCCTTCGCGATCAAGATGACCATTCTGCACGTCTACGAATGGAAATGGGCTTACTTCCCGTTTTACAGCCAGATCGGCTATTTCGGCACCGGCGTTGTGCTCTTCTCGTTGCGAGATCGCCTGACATGGTCGACGCGTACGGGCTACTGGCTCGCGGTTCTCTACTGCCTCTATCTCCTCGGCGACGTCTATGCCGACGTCGACTATCACGGGGGCATCGTTCAGGGCGTGCCGCTGGTCGTCGCAACCTGCATCGTGATTCCGACGCTCTTCTCAAGGATCAACGGACCGCTGTCGACCGCATTGGGCGACGCCTCCTATGGAGTCTATCTCTCGCATTTTCTCTTCATCCAGATCGCGATCAATCTGCAGTTCTTTGATCCGATCACGCTGACCAATCCGCACATTGTGAGCCATGGGCGAATTCTGTTTCAGACCTTGGGCATCCTGCTCGCATCCACGGTCATTGCGCTCGCCTTCGAGTTCACGGTCCAGCGATGGATCGATCGGGCGCGCCGATCGCTGTTCTACAACCGCAAAGGGCCGCACGATTCCTTCGGGAAGGCTTGAGACAGTCCGTCCCGTCGGTGCGAACGCAGCCAGAACAAGCCGACGATGTTCACAGAAGGGCTGGACCGCGAAGGTCAGCGCGGCTATATGAGCGGCCTGCGAGCCGCTGATTTGCAAAACTTTCAGCCCGCCCTCGCAGAACTTCCGAAGAAAGCTTAGCGATTTCAAGCGCTTCGGTGGGGAATGGTGTAACGGTAGCACAACAGACTCTGACTCTGTTTGTCTTGGTTCGAATCCAGGTTCCCCAGCCAGTTCAGGCACGCCCAAAGGTCCAGATCTCGAGGTCCCTCGGTGACAGTGACGGTCCATGGGCCGCGCCGCCGGTCGCGACCGTTTGCCTCATCTGAAATCGTATTTCCCCGGTCGGATCGCCGTGCTCTGCATCGTCCTTGGGTCACACAACTCAAGGAGATCCCTGATGCCCTATGTCGATGGTTTCGTTCTGGCTGTGCCGAATGACAAGATCGAGGCCTACAAGACGCTGTCGACGACCGCCTGCGCGCTCTGGATGGAGCACGGCGCGCTCGATTATGTCGAATGCGTCGCTGACGATGTCCCCTATGGCGAGCTCACCTCGTTTCCGCGCGCGGTGATGGCGAAGGAGGACGAGGTCGTGGTGTTCGCCTGGATCGTCTACCGCGATCGGGAGACCCGCGATGCCGTCAACAAGAAGGTGATGGAGGACCCGCGACTGAAGATGGAGGGCATGCCGTTCGACGGCAAGCGCATGATCTATGGCGGCTTCACGACCTTGCTCAGGGCGAGCGACGTCGTCAGCTGACGGAGACCGTCGGCAGCAGACGGTGCGGCCTCTCGCCCCGGATGAGCGCAAGCAAAATCCGGGTGCGCATTTCCGGTCTCGGCTGATCGGCTTTCGCTCGAAGCCGCCATGACAGATGTCGGATCATGGTGCTACGCTCGTACAACGTGCGAGACGAGCGGGAGATTGGGTCGTGTTCTCGGATGCGCTCGGCTTCGATGTCGGGGTCGCCAGACTTTTGAGACAGGATGATGACGGCGAAGCCGTCGCCTATCTGGAAAAGTTCATCGCGAGAGGCTCTGTCATGGCCATGATCGAGTTGGCCGAATATCTGGATGACGAGGGAAGTCGGTCCGCGAGTGTGGCCTTGATGGAGCGAGCCGAGGCATCGATCGCCGCCGGCGACTTGGAGTCGCAGCTCTATCTTGCGGGAGCCCTTCGAAGAGGCCTCGGCGCGGGGACGGCGAAGGAGCGGTACTTCAGGGCCTTCGATCTGAAGCAGCGCGTTGCCGAGGCCGGCCATTTGGCGACCATCCGAGAGATGATTGCGAACTATCTTCACGGCCTCAATGGCGCCCCGAAAGACGGTGAACGCGCCATCGTCTGGATCAGAAGAGCCGCCGCACTCGGAGACGAGGAAGCGAAGCGGATCCTTAGCGAGGGAGGGCTGTCATAGCCCGGCCTGCAGCAGCAGCGCCAGGCATGCGGCAAGTCGCGGTCTCCATCTCTTTCGACGAGAGCGAAAGCGGTCCGGGATCGTTGAGGATCGCGTTCACCAGCGTGCCCAGCAGGATCTGGAAGCCGAAAGCAATTAGCGAGAGGCGATTACTTGATCTTGTCGTAGGCGGAAGCGAAATCGCCCAGCGGCATCGGGATCGCGATCGTCTCCTTGGCCATGTTCTGGAAGGAGACCTTGAGCTGCTTGCCCGACCGCAACGCGGCAAGCAGGTCCGGTGCGATCGGCGCCGAGGCGTAGCAGCCGCGGTTCTCGCAGGTCTGGATCTGAAGGTCGACTGTCTTGCCCTCGTCGACCTGGAGCTTGGCGCCGATGGGAAGGTTGAGGCCGAGCGGCAATTGCAGCAGCGCCACCGGCGTACGGGTGTCGGGCGCGATGCGGATGTTGATCAGGACGATGGTCTGGCCGGTCTTGGTCAGCACCGCGTTCTGCTCCATCGCACATTCGAGCGGCGCGTCACGGCTGGCACTGGTGCAACGCACGATCCAGCCGGGCTGTTGCGCCGGCGCGCCGTCAGCCTGTGGCTGCGTCGGAGCCGGAGCCGGTGCCGGCTGTGCCGCTGGGGCGGGGGCGTTCTTCTTGGCGCCCTGCTGGGCATACGCGGCGCCCAAGGGCAACAGGACAGCTGCGGCGAGGGCGACAAGTCTGGATTGCATGAGCATGGCGAAACCGCGTTGGCGTGAACCGGGGCCTCGCTGTAGCGTCGCCGGAAGCGCCGTGCAAGCCGCTACTCGGCAGCTTCCTTAACGGTGCCGTGCTCGACCGCCTCGCCGCCTTCGCCGTCACCCGAACGGCCCCAGCCCGAGAACCAGTTGTTGAGCTCGTCGAGATAGAGATAGACCACCGGCGTGGTGAACAGCGTCAGCGCCTGGCTGACGATCAGGCCGCCGACCATGGCGTAGCCGAGCGGCTGGCGGATCTCGGCGCCGGTGCCGTGACCGAGCATCAGCGGCACGCCGCCGAGCAGCGCGGCCATCGTCGTCATCATGATCGGGCGGAAGCGGAGCAGGGCGGCTTGGCGGATCGATTCCGCCGGCGTCTTGTGCTCGTCGCGCTCGGCGGCGATGGCGAAGTCGACCATCATGATGCCGTTCTTCTTCACGATGCCGATCAGGAGAATGATTCCGATCAAGGCAATGAGGCTGAAGTCGAAGCCGGCCGCCATCAGGATCGCGAGCGCGCCGACGCCGGCCGACGGCAGCGTCGACAGAATCGTGATCGGATGGATGTAGCTCTCGTAGAGAATGCCGAGGATCAGGTAGACCACGACGAGCGCGGCGAGGATCAGCAGCGGCACGGTGCCGAGCGATTGCTGGAACGCTTGCGCCGTGCCCTGGAAGCTCGAGTTCAGCGTCGGCGGCGCGCCGAGCTCGGCCATCGCCTTCTGCACGGCTTCCGTCGCCTGGCCGAGCGCGACGCCCTGGCCGAGGTTGAAGCTGATGGTGATCGCCGGGAACTGGCCCTGGTGGCTGATCGAAAGCGGACGGACCGGATCGGTGGTCCAGGTCGCGAAGGTCGATAGCGGGACCTGATCGCCCGTCAGCGGCGACTTCAAATAGAGCTTGTTCAGGCTGTCGAGATTGCCCTGCATCTCCGGCAGGATCTCCAGGATCACCTTGTAGGTGTTGAGCTGGGTGAAATACTGCGTGACCTGCCGCTGTCCGAAGGCGTCATACAGCGTGTCGTCGATCAGCTGCGGCTGGATGCCATACCGCGCGGCGGTGTCGCGGTTGATCTTGAGCTGAACCGTGGTGCCCTGGGTCTGCTGGTCGGTCGCGACGTCGCGCAGCTCCGGCAGCGTCTGCATCTTGGCGAGGATTTTCGGCGCCCACTCGTTGAGCTCGGCGAGATCGGCGTCCTGCAGCGTGAATTCGAACTGCGTGCGCGTCGGCCGTCCGCCGAGCCGCACGTCCTGGGCTGCCTGCATGTAGACGCGGGCGCCCTCGACCTTGTCGAACTGGGGACGCAGTCGCGCGATGATCTGCTGAGCCGAGGCCTCGCGCTTGTCGCGAGCCTTCAGCGTGATGAATATGTTGCCGTTGTTGCCGGCGCGGCCGCTGCCGCCGATCGACATGGCGACGCTGGCAACATCGGGATCGGCGAGGATGATCTTGCCGAGCTGTTCCTGACGCCGGGTCATCTCCTTGAACGAAATGTCCTGCGAGGCTTCCGAAGTCGCCGTGATCAGGCCGACATCCTGCTGCGGGAAGAAGCCTTTCGGGATCAGCACGAACAAATAGATCGACAGGCCGAGCGTGGCGAAAAAGATCGCGAGCGTGGTCCGGCGCCAGGCCAGGGCGTGATCGAGAACGTATTCGTAGCCGCGCAGCATCGCGTCGAAGGCGCGCTCGCTCCATTGATAGAAGCGGCCGTGGCGCACCTCGCCATGGGCGCGCAGGAAGCGCGAGGCCATCATCGGCGTCAGGGTCAGCGACACGAACATCGAGACGAAGATGGTCATCGCCAGCACGACGGCGAATTCGCGGAACAGGCGCCCGATGATGCCGCCCATCAAGAGCAGCGGGATCAGCACTGCGACCAGCGAGATGCTGATCGACACGATGGTGAAGCCGATTTCCTTCGAGCCGCGGAAGGCGGCCGCCATCGGCGATTCGCCTTCCTCGATGTAGCGCGTGATGTTCTCGAGCATCACGATGGCATCGTCGACGACGAATCCGACCGCGATGGTGAGCGCCATCAGCGATAGATTGTCGAGGGAATAGCCGACGACCCACATCAGCGCGCAGGCGCCGAGCAGCGCCAGCGGGACCGTGATGGCGGGAATGACGGTGGCCCAGAAGCTGCGCAGGAAGATGAAGATGACCATGACCACGAGCGCGATGGTCAGCAGCAACGTGAACTGGACGTCCTC
Source organism: Bradyrhizobium sp. AC87j1 (assembly GCF_002936975.1). Lineage (NCBI taxonomy): Bacteria > Pseudomonadati > Pseudomonadota > Alphaproteobacteria > Hyphomicrobiales > Nitrobacteraceae > Bradyrhizobium > Bradyrhizobium sp. AC87j1. The sequence goes on along the minus strand of NZ_PTFE01000137.1, from coordinate 4,676 downwards.
GACCGCGGCGCGGATGGTCGTGGTACGGTCGCTGATGAGCTCGATCTTGATGGCGGGCGGGATCGCCGCCACGAGGCGGGGCAGGGTCGCCTTGATCCGATCGACGGTCTCGATGACGTTGGCGCCCGGCTGCTTGAATATCACCAGGAACACGCCGCGCTTGCCGTTGGCCCAGGCCGCCTGCTTGGCGTCTTCAGCGGCGCTGACCGCCTGGCCGATGTCGCGGATTCGCAACGGAGCGCCGTTGCGATAGGCGATGATGACGTCGTTCCAGTCCTTCGCGTGCGTGAGCTGGTCGTTGGCGTAGATCGTGTAGGCGCGCTTCTCGCCGTCGATATTGCCCTTCGGGCTATCGACCGTGGTGATCGCGATCTGGCTGCGTACGTCCTCCATCGACAGGCCCTTGGCGACTAGCCTCGCCGGATCGACCTGGACGCGGATGGAGGGTTTCTGCTGGCCGCCGATGAAGACCTGGGCGACGCCGGAGAGCTGGCTGATCTGCTGGGCGAGCTGGGCGTCGACCGCGTCGCTGACGCTGGTCAGAGGCAACGTCTCCGATGTCGCAGACAGCAGCAGGATCGGCGCATCAGCCGGGTTGACCTTGCGGTACGTCGGCGGCGACGGCAGGTTCTTCGGCAGCTGGCCGCTGGCGGCGTTGATGGCGCCCTGCACGTCATTGGCGGCGCCGTCGATGCTGCGGTTGAGATCGAACTGGATGGTGATCGACGCCGTGCCGAGATAGCTCGTCGAGGTCATCTGGGCGATGCCGGGAATCTGGGCGAACTGGCGCTCCAGCGGCTGCGCCACCGACGAAGCCATCGTCTCGGGGCTGCCGCCCGGCAAATTGGCGGTGATCTGGATGGTCGGGAAGTCGACCTGCGGCAGCGGTGCGACCGGGAGCAGGGGATAGGCGACGAGACCGACGAAGAGGATGCCGGCCATCAGCAGCGAGGTGCCGATGGGATAACGGATGAAAGGTGCCGAAATCCCGCCCTCGGTCATTCCTGTCGTACCTTGTTCTGGGCCGGGTTCGAACTCGCCACCGTCGTCGAGACGAGGCTTCCGGGCTGCACCTTGAACTGGCCGCCGGTGATCACCTGCTGACCGGGGCTGAGCCCTTCTTCGATGACCGAATGTCCATCGATGGCGTAGCTGACCTTGACCTTGTGCACCTCGGCCTTGTTGTCCTGATTGACGGTATAGGCGTAGAGGCCGTTGGTCGAATGCTGGACCGCGTCATCCGGAACCACGGTCGCATCCTTCAGCGTCCGCACCAGAAGCCGCGTCGAGACCGACTGGCCCGGCCACAGCGTGTGGTCCTTGTTGTCGAACACCGCCTTGAGCCGGATCGTTCCGCTGCTGGTGTCGACCTGATTGTTGATGACCGCAAGCTTGCCCTCGGCCAGCGTCTTCTTGCCGTCGGTGGTGAAGGTGATCACCTTGAGCGCGCCGCTCTTCTGGCCTTCGGTGATATAGGGCAGCTGGTCTTCCGGCGCGGTGAAGATCACGGAGATCGGCTCGACCTGCGAGATCGTGACGATGCCCGTCTGTGTCGAGGCGTTGACGATGTTGCCGATGTCGACCTGGCGTAGGCCGGCGACGCCGGTGATCGGCGCCTTGACCTGGGTGTAGTCGAGCTGGGTCTGGGCGTTGGCGATCGCGGCTTCGTCGGCGGCGATCTGGGCGGTGAGCTGGGCGACGGTCGAGCGCTGGGTGTCGACCCGCTGGGCGGTGGCGAATTCGCCGAGCTTCATGGCGCGCTGAAGTTCGAGATTGGCGTTGGCGAGACTAGCCTCGTCCTGCGCCTTCTTGGCCTTGGCCTGGTCGAGCGTGGCTTGATAGGGACGGGGATCAATCGAGACCAGAAGTTCGCCCTGCTGGACGATCTGGCCTTCGCGGAAGGCGAGCTTGTCGATCTGGCCATCCACGCGGGTGCGGACTTGCACGGTGTTGAACCCCTGAACCGTGCCGAGACCGGTCAGATAGACCGGGAAATCGACCTTCTGAACCGGGGCAACGCTGACGGGGACGGCGGGCGGGCGGGGTGGACCCTTCTGGGCGGTCTGGGTTTTTCCAGCCTGCGGGGCGCCGAATTTCTGCCAACCATAGTAACCCGCAGAGGCCACGGCCGCGATGATCAGAATCCAGAGGATCGGCCGGGACTTTTTCATATCGTCTCGTGTCGGCTCTTGTGCCCTCAGCTACGAATTATGGGGCAATCGTAGGGTTCCATAGCGTTTGTATAATACACGCCAAGTTCCAGTGTAAACAGCACTATCAGTTGAGAATCCTAAACAATTGGAAAGCTTTGCACCGTCTGGGCAGTGGTCTGGCGCGGCGGTGTGCAGTGCTGCATTTTCCCGGCAGGCGCGATCGGCGAGCAAACCTCGAGCAGCACTCCCAGACGGTGTGCTCGGGCCGAATGGTGCGGGCCGAGCCGCCAGTCGGTGTCGGTAACAAGAATGGTTCTAAGTCGGGCGGAAGCTGTTTCGGTTGTCAGGAATTTCGGCATCGTCCATATCGGCGCCGCCACAAAGGGAGCGCAGGATGGACGAGCTGAACGGCAAGCTGATCGCGTGTCAGATTCTTATCACGGGATTGATCGCGCGTGTCGCCAATGAGCAGCGCGATCCCTTGCGCTTCCTCACCGACTTCCGGGACGAGATCAAAGCCGTCGTGAACGGCGTCAACATCGTCGGCATGGACAGCACCGATCGCGTGCGCGCCGTCGCGCTGAAAACCCTCGACGAATTGTTTTCGCTGATGAAGCCGCCGAGCAGCGATTGATGCTGTGAGCGAGACCGCCGATTGCCCAGCATCGGCGCGTTGTCTTTTAGAACGAGTCCAATGTCAGTTTAGAACGATTTCAAACTGTAGTTTAGAATTGTTTTGAACTGGACTGATTCAAGGGTTCTTGCGAGGCGCTCGCATTGACCCGCTATTTTGCGGCCGATACCAACAACCCACCGTTCGTCGAAGTGAATGAGCGAACAGGAAGATGGGGCGTTTGGTAATGGGGCAGGTGGTCGCACCGAAGTCGTTGCGTTCGGTCGCAGCATTCGGTCTGGTGGATGAAAAGTTCGCAGGTGTTTCCGGCAAGAAGGTCTCGGCCGTTGCGAGCTTGATCGCGGTGGCGTCGGTGTCGAGTGGCGCGCAGGCGCAGCAGTCGAACCTGCCGCCGGTGACGGTCGATGCTCCCGTCGAACGTCCGCGTCCAACGTCGTCGAAGCCCTCGCCGGAGCAAGTCCGCGCCCGCAATGCAATTCGCCGCGCCGCGCAGCGCGAGCAGGCGGCACAGCAGACGGCGCCGACCACGCCGTCAGGCGCTCCCGACGGCAATCCCTATGCCGATCCGGCTGCGCCCTACAAGGTCGACCACGTCCAGGCCAGCGGCAAGTTTCCCGAGAAGATGTTGAACACGCCCAAGTCGATCACGGTGCTCAGCAAGGAAGTGCTCGAGGACAAGAACGCGACGACGCTGAAGGAGATCGGGCGCTCGACCGCGGGCGTGACGCTGGGCTCGGGCGAGGGCGGCAACGCGTTCGGCGACCGTTTCTTCATCCGCGGCTTCGATGCGCGCAACGACGTGTTCATCGACGGCATCCGCGATCCCGCCGTTTCCATCCGCGAGAACTTCTTCACTGAACAGATCGAGATTCTGCGCGGACCGGCATCCTCCTACGCGGGTCGCGGCACTGCAGGCGGTGCCATCAATATCGTCACCAAGCAGGCTGGCGACGTCAACTTCAAGCGCATGGACTCCGAGTTCGGTACCGACATGACCAAGCGCGTCACGCTCGACGTCAACCAGGTCATCGATCCGACCTTCTCGGTGCGCACCGGGGGCCTGTTCCAGGATGCCAACGTCGCCGGCCGCGATTATGTGACCGACAATCGCTGGGGCACCTTCATTTCAACCAAGTACACCCCGACCAACGACATCAAGATCACCACGAACTACGTCCACACCGACCTCAGCGGTCTGCCGGATTTCGGCGTGCCCTATTACAGGCAGGGCAATGTGCCGGTGACCTCGGCCGGCATTCCGCGCGGCAACTGGTACGGCTTCCTCAACCGCGACTTCCAGACTGCGCGGCAGGATTTCGGCACCGGCACGATCGAGTACAAGGTCAACGAAGCCATCACCCTGACCAGCAAGGTGCGCGGCGAGCATTCGGTGCTCAACTATATCGGCACGCTGCCGCAGAACCCGATTACGACCAGCCCCAATCCGATGCTCTGGACCACGACGGCGAGCGCGCAGAGCCGGTACCAGAACGTGGACGTGTGGACCAATCAGAACGAGGCTACGTTCAAGCTCGACACCGGCGGGGTCAAGCACACCGCGGTGTTCGGCGTCGAATATTCGAATGAGAACATCTCGATCGACCGCTACGCAGGCCTCGCGTCGGAGCTGGCCGGAAGTCCCTTCACGAGCACCGGAGCCGTGACGGGGGTCAATCTCTACTCCCCGCAATATACCAACATTCCCTTCGGCATTCCGGGGCTGGTCGGAAATCCGACGCGCTATGGCGTTAACACCAGCAGCGTGTATGTCATGGACACCGCGAACTGGCAGGACACGATCATCCTCAACGGCGGTGTGCGCTACGACGGCTACAGCCAGAGCGCGTCGACGAACTCGGCCTACCTCAAGCAGAACAACGATCTCGTCA
>NZ_PTFE01000136.1:0-16118 GCF_002936975.1 Bradyrhizobium sp. AC87j1 | reverse complement strand
CGCGCCTCGGCGGTTGGACCGGATACTACGGTAAACCAGGACCCATCACGATCCTCCAGGGCCTGTTGGCCCTCAGGGCCATGCTCAGCGGCTGGAGGATCGCTCGCGATGTGTGAATCAAATAGGGCTTGACCGGGGCATCCAGTACGCCGCGCTCGTTGTTGTGACAGCGAGCTCCTTAATGCCTTTCTCTGGAATACTGGGTCGCCCGGTCAAGCCGGGCGACGATAAGATGAGAGAGCGCAGTAAGCAGCTTAATGCGCCGCCGAGGCCGAGCGCTTGGTCGCGACTTGCTTCGGCGCCGGCTTTGCGTTCGCCTGCGGCGCGCTGTCCCAGCCGCTGGCGGGCGCCATGACGTTGACGGCGTCGTCGGGCTGCGGCTCGGCGCTGAAGGTCTGGATCGCGAGCTTGGCGGCCGCCAGCGATTGCGGGTCGAGGCGCTTGGCGACGTCGTCGCGCTTGCCGGACGCATCCGCGTCACCCTGCGCGGCTGCGAGGCTGAACCATTTGTAGGATTCGGCGAGGTTCTGTTCGACGCCGATGCCGCGGGCATAGAGGATGCCGAGGTTGAACTGACTGTCGGCAACGCCGCGATCGGCGGCCTTGCGGAACCACTGCGCTGCGCTCTTATAGTTGGCGCCGCGTCCGCCGCCGTCGGCATCGAGCACCGCGAGATTGTGCATTGCCTTGGCGTTGCCGCGCTCGGCGGCCTGGGTGTAGTAGCGGCGGGCGATGTCGGCATCCTTCTTCACGCCAAGCCCCTTTTCGTAGAGCGTGCCGAGGCGGAAGGTCGCGGGCACCACGCCGGCCTGCGCCGCGCGGTCGTACCATTTGGCCGCTTCGTCGTAATTCGTGGCAACACCCTTGCCTTCGGCAAAGCGCAAGCCGATCTCGTAGGCCGCGGTCGCATCGCCCTTCATCGCGGCGGTGCGCAGCACCGGGCCGCCGATGCCGTCAGGCAGCTTTTCGCTCGGCGGCACCTGGATCATGCCGAGCTTGGCGCGGCTGGTGCCGGACAGCGCGCCGGTGACGTCGCTGCTCGCGGCAGGCGGCGGCACAGATGCGGCGGGCGCCGGCGGAATTTCGACCGAGGCCGAGTTGCCCGAATTGGCGGCGGGAGCCGGCGCGGCGTTGTTCTGGGACTGCCGTCCAATCGGCGTCGGCGAGGTCATCGATGGCGTGACCTGCTCGGGCGTGGCGGGCTTGTTCTCGATCACCGGCGGTGGCGGTGGGGCCTGCGGCGCGGGCTGGCTCAACGTATTGTCCATGGCCTGCGGCGCGGGCGGCGTGCTGCCCTCGAGCAGGTTCATCGCCATCTTGAAGGTGCCGAGCACGATCACGACCACGCTCGCGCCGACCAGCAGCGAGCGGATCTTCGAGGTGATGGTCGAGCTGCCGTCCTTGCCCTTGTCCTTGCCGCGATCGGCGCCGGCCTTCGCGCCACCCTTGGCACCGCGCGCCGGCTTCTCCGGCTGCGCGGCGGCGGCCTGGGCGGCGCGGCGGGCGGCCGCGATGAAGCTCGACGACGACACCGGCTCTTTCGGCGCAGCGGGAATGTCGCTGATCGCGCTCTCGGAGGCGGCGATGCGCTCCGATGGCGTGGCGACGCGTCCACCCGGCCGCGTGCCCGGCTCGAGCGGATGATCCGGCGGTAATTCCGGCGCGAGCGCGGTGCGCGCGGGGACCGTGTGCGGCTCCAGGATCTCGCTGATCGCGCGCGGCTGCACCGGTGGTGCCGATGGCACCGGCGGCGGCGCCGCAGGGGCAGCGGCATGGAATTCACGCGGCGCGGCGGAGAAAGCGGCTTGCGCGAAGGCGCCTTGGGACTGTTGCTGCGCGTGGGCCTGCTGCTGCGCGGCGGGGTTGGGCAGCTCGGGCTTCGGATCGTATTTCGGCTGCTGCTGGGCTTGCGGCCGCGGCTCACGCGCCATCGGCGGCGCGGGCTCCATGGGAGCGGCCATCGGCATCGGCTGCGGCGCAGGGGCCGGCGGCGCAGTGCGCACCGCGCGCAGATCGCCCTCGATCATGGAGAGGCGATCGACGACATGGCCGAGCGCGCTATGGACGGCGTCGAGCGAGTCCTGCGTGCTGCGGTTGGTCTCGGCCTGGCTGAAGCGGATGTCGGACAGCTCGCGCTTGACCAGATCGACCATTCCGGAATCGGCCGGGGCTGCGGAGCTGCGGCTCTCGGCCAGCGCGGAATAGGTCGCCTGCTGCCGCTCGAGGTGACGCAGGATGTCGTGCAGCCCGTCCTCGACGCGGCTCAAATTGCCGTTGCGCGGATCGGCGGCGGCTTCGATCCGCTCCAGCAAATACGAGACGCGCTGTTCGAGATGCGCAAAGGTCGAGGCCGAATCGTTGCCGACCTGCATCCGGTCGAAGCGGTCCGACAGCGCGCGGATGGCGGATTCCAGGTGCTCGGTGCTCTCCGCCGGCTGAGGCCGCTCGCGCGTTTCCAGCGCCGCGGTGAGCGCCGCAATGCGCTGCTCCAGCACCGCAAAGCTGTCGCCCTGGCCGGAGGCGCGGGTGACCTGGTCGACCTTGGACGACAGCAGCTGCACGTCTTCGGACAGACGTACCAGCGCTTCGTTGGAGGCGACGTTGGAGACGATGCCGCGCAGTGCCGTGATCGCGCCTTCGAGCTGGCGCACCGTCGAGGGATCGTCATTGGCGCGCAGGATCAGGTCGAGCTTGGCGCCGAGATTGCGGATCGCCTCGTCATAGCCGGTGAGCTGCTCAGCCGGCGTCAGCGTGCGCAGCACCTGCTTGATGTCGGACAGCGCGTGCTCGATGCCCGACAGGACCTGGCCGTCGGTGCCGTGGGAACGCGTCTCGTCGATCCGGCGATGCAGCGAGCGGATCTCGTTCTCGATCGATTCGATTGCGCGCCGCGGCATCGCCTCGGTGATGGCGGCGCGGATCTCGGCAAGCTCGCTGCGGAAGGCGTTGATCGCCTGCTCGGTATTGTCGGGGCGCTGCAGCGACTCGATCTGGCTCGTGATCTTGAGCAGATGGCGCTCAAGCGCGGAAAAATTCGGCCCCGGCTGCGGTGGCGGCGGAGCATAGGCAGCCGCGGGTGGCGCCATCGGAGGTGCGTAAGGAGCGGCCCAGGGAGCAGCATTGGGCGCGATCGAGGGCGCGGCGCGCGGCGGCATTTGTCGCGGCGTGAAGCCGTCGAGCTCGCTCTGCCGCGCGGTGATCTCGGCGACGGCGACGTCGAACGAAGCGGGGCTCAGGGGCGGGGAGTTGCGATAGACCTGCGCCGCCGCGCGCTCGACCGCATCGGCCTGGCGCTGGCGCGTCTCGGCCGGCGCAGGGCGCGGAGCCGGAGGCTGCTGCGGTTGAGGCTGCTGCGGCCGGGAAATTTGCGACAGCCGCGCATCGAGCCGCGAGATCGCATCGTTCAGCTGGCGCGCGACGCCCTGCTCGCGCGAGGCGTCCGGCCGCGAAGGGTCCTGTCGCGACGAATCTTGTCGTGACGAATCCTGTCGTGACGAATCCTGGCGCTGCGCGGGCTTGGAGATCCGTTCGATCTGCTGGGTGATCGCGTCGAGCCGCTGGTGGATGTCGGCGACTTCGCGGCTTTCCTGGCTCGGTCCCCGGGTTTGAACGTGCGGGGCTTGCGGACGCTGGTCGTAAGGTTCGCGAAAGTTCGGGGGAGCAGTCTCGCCGAGGGTGGAGTTCAGCCAATCGTTGAGTGACATGCCGGCGCGACGCGCAGCAGCTTCGGCCCGCTCCCTGACGGACGGATCGATGCCGTCAACACTCCACGATACGCGCGAATTCATGACTCTGTCCGGTTCCGACTCCGGCGCCCCACCCGGCGCCTCCAGCCTTCCCTCGCGTGCCGGTTGCAAAGACAATCGGATTTGGCGCGGGTCGTCTGCCTCGAAAACCGACTTTTTCCTGTTACGGTAAATAACGGGTTAAGGAATGCCGAGCGGGTGTCTTAAAGTTGGGCGGCGGGAACCGGGGCGATGCCGAAGCCGTCATGCCCGGGCTTTGTCCCGGGCATCCACGTTCTTCGGTCGCGCAAGCAAGATCGTGGATGGCCGGGACAAGCCCGGCGATGACGATACGGAGCCGCTACGTAGCCCCTAACCCTTCCCCTCGCGCTTGCCCTCGTCCAGCGGCACCACCGTGGCCTTGCCGGTCATCGCCGACAGCGCATCGAGCGCCTCTTCGCAGAAGTCGGCGACCATCTGTTCGTGACGGGCGCCGAGCCGGAGCAGGAGCAGGTTGCCGAGATCGAGCCGGCCTTCCGCCGTTCCCTCGGGAAAGCGCTTCTTCAGGATGCGTTCGTAATTGGCGTGGCGGTCGCGATGGTGCTCCAGGCGGGCCATCAGGTCGGTGCGCAGCGGCTCGATGTCGATGCTGTCGAGCGCATGGAGGCGGACCAGGAGATCGTCCTTGGTCGAGGCTGGCGTGCTTGGTCGCGCGGCCCAGTGCCGCAGCGCTGTTCGCCCCTCCGGAGTGAGCGTATAAACCAGCTTGTTGGGCTTGCCCGATTGCACGACCTCGCGGCCCTGGATGTGGCCGCGGTCGCGCAGCTTGGAGAGCTCGCGGTAGATTTGCTGGTGGTCGGCCTTCCAGAAGAAGCCGATCGAGGAGTCGAATGTCTTGGCGAGCTCGTAGCCCGTCATGGGGCGTTCCGTCAGGCATGCGAGGATTGCGTCACCCAGTGCCATGACCGGTCTCCTTCTTCGACCTCGACCAACTCGCTTGACTTTATGCGCATCGGCGCATATGCGTCAATGTGCATATGAGGCGTACAGGGACGGGCTGAAGATCCGACCCGAAAAACCCAGCGGAATCAATCAGCACGCTACTGTGCATGGGGTTGTTTTCGCGATTTTTGCCAAGGCCTTTAGGGAGGCATCCGAGAATGACCGGCCTCGACTCCTGGTACGGCTACATGAAGTCCCACGACCGCACCGCGCTCTGGGACTTGCTTCATCCCGACGCCGTCTTCGAAAGTCCCGTCGTGCATTCGCCGCAGCGCGGGCGCGACATCACATTCAAATACCTCTCCAGCGCCGAGAAGGTGCTCGGCGGCCCCGGCTTCACCTATGTCGGTGAGTGGACGAGCGAGCGCGGCGCCGTGCTCGAATTCAAGACCATGATCGACGGCATCGAGATCAACGGCGTCGACATCATCAGCTTCGACGCCGAGGGACGCATCACGCATTTCAAGGTGATGGTGCGTCCGCTCAAGGCGATCAACATGCTGCACCGTCTGATGGCGGAGCAGTTGGCCGCCCAATCATGACCCTGCCCTGAGGTTGCAGAACCCGCTAAGCTCGCGGGCAAGGCTGCGCCGCTGGAATCACAGACAACACCAAGGCCCATTGCCGGGAGAACCCCATGCCGATCTACAAAGCCCCCGTCGAAGACGTGAACTTCCTGCTCAACGACGTCTTCCAGATCGACCGCTACGACAACCTCGCCGGCTTCTCCGATGCGTCGAGCGATGTGCGCGAAGCCATTCTCGGCGAAGCCGCCAAGCTCGCCGAAGAGGTGCTGCAGCCGCTCAATCGTGTGGGCGATCTCGAAGGCTGCAAGCGCACTGATGACGGCAGCGTCACCACGCCGAAGGGCTTCAAGGATGCCTTCAAGCAGGTCGCCGAAGGCGGCTGGCTTGGTCTGTCGGCGCCGACCGAGTTCGGCGGCCAGGGCCTGCCGGTGACGCTGAGCCAGGCGGTCAACGAATTCCAGATCTCCGCCAACATGGCGTTCTCGATGTATGGCGGCCTCACCATGGGCGCGACCGCGGCGCTGATCGTTCATGGCTCGCCCGAGCAGAAGAAGACCTACGTGCCGAAGATGGTCGCGGGCGAATGGACCGGCACCATGAACCTGACCGAGCCGCATTGCGGCACCGACCTCGGCATGCTCCGCACCAAGGCGGTGCGCCAGGCCGACGGAAGCTTCAAGATCACGGGCACCAAGATCTTCATCTCGGCCGGCGAGCACGACCTCGCCCCGAACATCATCCACCTCGTGCTCGCCCGCATCGAGGGTGCACCGGCCGGCATCAAGGGCGTGTCGCTGTTCGTGGTGCCCAAGTTCCTAGTGAATCCGGATGGCTCAATCGGTGCCCGCAACGGCGTCGTCTGCGGCTCGATCGAGCACAAGATGGGCATCCACGGCAATTCCACCTGCGTGATGAACTACGACAGCGCCACCGGCTGGCTGATCGGCGAAGAGAACAAGGGCATGCAGGGCATGTTCGTGATGATGAACGAGGCGAGGCTCGGCGTCGCCGTTCAGGGCCTCGCGCAATCCGAAGTCGCCTATCAGAACGCGGTCGCCTACGCCCGCGAGCGCATCCAGGGCCGCTCGCTCACCGGCGTCAAGGCGCCGGACAAGCAGGCCGATCCGATCATCGTGCATCCCGACGTGCGCCGCACGCTGCTCTCGATCCGCGCCTTCAACGAAGCCGCGCGCGCCTTCGTGATGTGGACCGCGCTGAAGAGCGACGTCGCCCATCGCTCGGAAGACCCGAAGGACCGCCAGGCCGCCGACGATCACATGGGCCTGATGACCCCGGTGCTGAAGGGCTTCCTCACCGATTACGGCTTTGCCAATGCGGTGCAGGCGCAGCAGATGTATGGCGGCCACGGCTACATCGCCGAGCAGGGCATGGAGCAGTTCGTCCGCGATGCGCGCATCGCCATGATCTATGAAGGCGCCAACGGCATCCAGGCGCTCGACCTCGTCGGCCGCAAGCTGCCGCGCGACGGCGGCCGCGCCATCATGGCCTTCTTCGGCGAGGTCATGGCCTTCGCCAAGGAGAACGGCGGCGACGAGGCCCTCAAGCCCTTCATCGCGCCGCTCTCGGCCTCGCTCGGCCATCTCCAGCAGGCCACGACCTGGCTGATGCAGAACGCAATGGCCAAGCCTGACAATGCCGGCGCCGCCGCAACCGATTACCTGCATCTGTTCGGCTTCGTCGCGCTGGGCTACATGTGGGCGAAGATGGCGAAGGTGACGAATGCCAAGATTGCCGAGAGCGGGGCGACGCCCTATCTCTCCACCAAGCTCGTCACCGGCCGTTTCTTCATGGAGCGGATGCTGCCGGAGACCGCCGCCAATCTCGCGCGCATCCAGGCCGGCTGCGCCACCATCATGGAATTGCCGGCGGAAGCGTTCTGAGGCTTCCCGCTTCACCAATGATTGCGACCGCGCCGCGGTCGCCACCAACATAACTGCAATCAGGAGGCTCCCATGGCAGATGCCTATATCTACGATCACGTCCGCACCCCCCGCGGCCGCGGCAAGGCTGACGGTTCGTTGCACGAAGTGACTGCGCTCGCGCTCGCGACCGTGCCGCTGAAGGCGCTGAAGGACCGCAACAATTTGCCTGAGGATTCCGTCGATGACGTCATCCTCGGCGTGGTCGATCCGGTCGGCGAAGCCGGCAGCGACATCGCGCGTTTCGCGGCGCTGAAGGCCGGTCTCGGCGAAGCCGTGCCCGGCGTGCAGATCAGCCGCTTCTGTGCCTCCGGCCTCGATGCCGTGAACTTCGCCGCCGCGCAGGTGATGAGCGGCCAGCATGAGCTGGTGATCGGCGGCGGCGCCGAATCGATGAGCCGCGTCGGCATCGGCGCCTCCGGCGGCGCCTGGCCGATGGATCCCTCGATGGCGGTCCCCGCTTACTTCATGCCGCAGGGCGTCTCGGCCGATCTGATCGCCACCAAATACGGCTTCTCGCGCGACGACGTCGATGCCTATGCGGTGCAGAGCCAGCAGCGTGCCGCGAAGTCCTGGGAGGAAGGCCGCTTCGACAAGTCGATCGTCCCGGTGAAGGACATCAACGGCCTCACCATCCTGGCCAAGGACGAGCATATGCGTCCCTCGACGACGATGCAGTCGCTGGCGCAGCTGCAGCCGTCGTTCACGATGATGGCGCAGATGGGCGGCTTCGACGGTGTCGCGCTGCAGTCGCACCCCGAGATCGAGCGCGTCAATTACGTGCACCACGCCGGCAATTCGTCGGGCATCGTTGACGGCGCCGGCGCCGTGCTGCTCGGCAGCAAGGACGCGGGTGCCAAGTACGGCCTGAAGCCGCGCGCAAAGATCCGCGCGTTTGCCAATGTCGGCTCGGAGCCGGCGATGATGCTGACCGGTCCGGTCGACGTCACCGAAAAGCTGTTCGCGCGCTCCGGCATGAAGAAGTCGGACATCGACCTGTTCGAGCTCAACGAAGCCTTCGCCTCGGTCGTGTTGCGCTACATCCAGGCCTTCGACATCGACAACGCCAAGATCAACGTCAACGGCGGCGCCATCGCGCTCGGCCATCCGCTCGGCGCGACCGGTGCGATGATCCTCGGCACCGTGCTCGACGAGCTCGAGCGCACCAACAAGTCGACTGCCCTGGTCACGCTGTGCATCGGCGGCGGCATGGGCACCGCGACCATCATCGAGCGCGTCTAAGGGTAGGGAGCAACCAACATGTCGTACAAGAATTTCAAGGTTGAGACCGACGCCGACGGCATCGCGCTCGTTACCTGGGACATCCCGGGCCGTTCGATGAACGTGCTCGACGAGACCTCGACTAACGAGCTCGACGCGATCGTCAAGGCGACCACCGCGGATGCCGCGGTGAAGGGCGTCGTCATTACCTCCGCCAAGGAAGCGTTCTGCGCCGGCGCCGACCTGTCGATGCTCGAGGGCATGAACCAGGCCTACGCGAAGGTCTTCAAGGAGCAGGGCGAGACCGCGGCGAACCAGATGCTGTTCGACCAGAGCCGACGCTTCTCGCTGGTGCTGCGCTCGATCGAAACATCGGGCAAGCCGTGGGCGGCCGCGATCAACGGGCTCGCGCTTGGCGGCGGTTTCGAGATCACGCTGTGCTGCCACTATCGCGTCGCCGCGGAGAATCCCAAGACCCGCCTCGGCCTGCCCGAGGTCAAGGTCGGCCTGTTCCCCGGTGCCGGCGGTACGCAGCGCGTGCCGCGCCTGGTGCCGCCGCAGGACGCGATGACGATCCTGCTCAAGGGCGATCCGGTCACGATCGAGAAGGCGAAGGCGCTGAACCTGATCCACGCCATCGTCCCCGCCGCCGATCTCATCAAGGCCGCGAAGGACTGGATCAAGGGCGGCGGCAAGGCGATCGCGCCCTGGGACGAGAAGGGCTTCAAGCTGCCCGGCGGCCCGGTGTTCTCCAAGGCCGGCATGATGATGTTCCCGGCCGGCAACGCGATCTATCGCCGCGAGACCTACGACAATTATCCGGCTGCGCGCGCCATCATGAGCTGCGTCTATGAGGGCCTGCAGTTGCCGATCGACGCCGCGCTACGGGTGGAGTCACGCTACTTCACCTCGGTGCTGCGTTCGAAGGAAGCGGCCGCGATGATCCGCAGCCTGTTCCTGTCGATGCAGGAGCTCAACAAGGGCGCGCGGCGGCCGAAGGACGTGCCCGCAACCAAGGTGAAGAAGATCGCCGTGATCGGCGCCGGCTTCATGGGCGCGAGCGTCGGCTACGTCTCGGCCCGCGCCGGTCTCGACGTCGTCCTGATCGACCGCGACCAGGAGAGCGCCGACAAGGGCAAGGCGCATGCGCAGAAGGTGATCGAGGAGCAGATCAAGAAGGGCCGCGCCAAGCCTGATGACGCCGAGAAGCTGCTCGCGCGCATCACGCCGACCGCCGACTATGCGGCGCTGAAGGACGTCGACCTCGTCATCGAAGCCGTGTTCGAGGACCGCAAGGTCAAAGCTGATACCTTCGCCAAGGCGCAGGAGCATATGAAGCCCGACGTGATCTTCGCGTCGAACACCTCGACGCTGCCGATCACCTCGCTGGCCGAGAGCTTCAGGGATCAGGGCAAGTTCGTCGGCATCCACTTCTTCTCGCCGGTCGAGAAGATGATGCTGGTCGAGATCATCAAGGGCAAGAACACCGGCGACGTCGCGCTGGCGACCGCGCTCGATTACGTCCGGCAGATCGGCAAGACGCCGATCGTCGTCAACGACTCCAGAGGCTTCTTCGCGAATCGCTGCGTCGGCCGCTACGTCGCCGAAGGCAACGAGATGTTCCTCGAGGGCGTGCCGCCGGCGATGATCGAGAATTGCGCCAAGATGGCCGGCATGCCGGTCGGCCCGCTCTCGCTCTCCGACGAAGTCGCGCTCGACCTCGGCCTCAAGATCATGAAGGCGACGGAGGCCGATCTGGGCCCCAACGCCATCAATCCCGATCAGAAGAAGCTGATGGTGGAGTTGGTCGAGAAGCAGGGCCGGCTCGGCCGCAAGAACAGCAAGGGCTTCTACGACTACCCTGAAAAGGGCAAGGGCCAGAAGAGCCTGTGGCCGGGGCTGTCGGCGCTGCAGCCGAAGCAGCTCGATCCTGACACGCTCGATATCGAGGAGCTGAAGCAGCGGTTCCTGGTGGTGCAGGCGGTGGAAGCCGCGCGCACGGTCGAGGATCACGTCATCACCGATCCGCGCGAAGCCGATGTCGGCTCCATCCTCGGCTTCGGCTTCGCGCCGTTCACCGGCGGCACGCTGTCCTATATCGACTTCATGGGCACGAAGAAGTTCGTCGAGCTTTGCCACAAGCTCGAGGCCAAGTACGGCTCGCGCTTCACCCCGCCGAAACTGCTCGAGGAGATGGCGGCGAAGGGCGAGACCTTCTACGGCCGCTTCGCGCCGAAGAAGGCGGCGGCTTAAGGCGCTCTTGTAGCCCGGATGAAGCGCAGCGAAATCCGGGACCAATTTTTCAACTCGCGAGAGCACCCCGGATTACGCTTGCGCTCCATCCGGGCTACGCAGAAACAAAAGGCCGGATCGTCGATCCGGCCTTTCTATTTGCTGTCGACGAATGGCGAGAATGCGCGGCTCCAAACCCCGCCCAGCCGCGCTCGCTCCGCCCTGGCACCGCACTTGCTGACGATCCATCGGATGGCTCGTCAGCATTGAAGGTGTCCCGCAATGATCCCCACGGTGTCTCAAGTCAGCGCAGCCGGCGTTGCCGCAAGATACGCCCCCCTCTTGCGGCTGGGGCAGCCGTGGCCGCGGCGCAAGCTCTTCAGGCGGCGCAGAAAAATTCCCTCCTGGGTCGGCCTGGCCCTACTCGTTCTCTTCATCGACATGGCGATGGCCGTGCTTGCCTGGGTCGCCGTCGACGTCGTCCTGCATTGAGAGCTCGCCTCTGTGCACAAAGTGCGTCGCCGCCAAATAGGCGACCTGGCCGGCAATCAGGCAGCCGACGACGATGGGAATGCCCGTCCAAAATCCGAAGCCCGAGGTCTGAAGGACCGTTGCGACGAGGATCGCGGTCGCCGGCGAGACCAGCAACAGACTCCAGACTCGGAAGAACAGTCCCGCCGCCAAGCCGGTGATCGTGCTCGCAAGCAAGAGGAGGAGTACCGTTGTCACGAGAGCTTCCCAGTTCAGGCCGCATCGCGGTACATGGCTGAAGTTGAGCCAACTGGATTGCTCTCACAACGATGGTGATCTCTGCCGCACACACAAGGCGGAGTTATTGTTAACTCCGACAATGCTCGTAAAATTGATGCCCAGGTCATCGCGAACGTCCGGGCTTCCGCAACTGGTTCAAGCAAAAGAGCCGGATCGTCGATCCGGCTCTTCGTCGTCCCGACTGTCGTGCGCTGGTCTTACTTCGCCTGCGCGAGGCCTTCCTTCTTCAGCGCTTCCTGGACCTGCGGCCGCGCCTCGACGCGGGCCTTGTAGGCGGCAAGATTCGGCATCGCCGAGAGGTCGAACTTCATCCGCTCGCCCCAGGTCAGCATCGTGAACAGATAGCCGTCGGCGACCGTGAACTGCTTGCCCATGAGGTAGTCGCGGCCGGCGAGCTGGCTGTCGATATATTTCAGCTTGCCCATGACGCGATCTTTGAAGAAAGCTTTGGCTTCGTCGTTCAGGGCCGGCGCGAACATCGGACCGAAGCTCTTGTGCACCTCCGAGGTGAGGAAATTCAGCCACTCCAGCAGCTTGTAGCGCTCGGAACTGCCGTGGGCGGGCGCCAGCGCCTTGCTTGATGCCTGATCGGCGATCATCTGGACAATCACCGGGCCTTCGGTCACGATCTCACCGCTGTCGAGGCCCAGCGCAGGGACCTGGCCCTTGGGGTTCAGCTTCAGATAATCCTCACCATTTTCGAGCTTCTTGGCCCGGATATCGACCTTGACCAGCTCGTAGGGCAGGCCGGCTTCCAGGAGCGCGATGTGGGGGGACAGCGAGCAGGCACCGGGCGAATAGTACAGTTTCATGGAATTTCCTCCTCTTGACGCTTGGTTAGGCGGAAAGAACAACTACATGCAGCTGCTTGTAACAGTCAATATTGATGCAGCTGCATCAAATGGGGTAAGAGACGGGCGACGAGCTTGAGCGGGACCATGAAACGCAAACCATCGACCGAGGCGACTTCCGCCTGGATTCGCCTGATGCGGGTGCAGAGCCGCGTGCTCGATTGCGTCGAGCAGGATCTGAAGAAGGCCGGCTTCCCGCCGCTGGCATGGTATGACGCGTTGCTCGAATTGTCGCGGGCTCCCTCGGGCGAGCTAAGGCCGGTGGAACTCGAACGGCAGATGCTGATCCCGCAATATTCCACCTCGCGCCTGATCGACCGCCTGGTCGACGAGGGCCTCGCTTCGCGGCGCGAATGCAAGATCGACAAGCGCGGCCAGTTCGTCGAGATCACCGAAGCCGGCCGTGAGTTGCAGAAGCGGATGTGGAGCGCCTATTCGGCTGCGATCGAGAAATATGTCGGTTCGAAACTGTCCGATGCCGATGCCGTCAAGCTCAGCGGTCTGCTCGACCGACTGGGCTGCTCGTGCGGCGAGATGAAACTGCCGCCCGTCGCCAACGTCAACGAAACCTCGCCGTCGCGATGATCGCGCGGCACACCAGCTCGTCCGTGCGCCCGGTGGGTTCGCGGACCATCCCGTCACCCGCGCGCGTTCGATCGAAGCGCCTTTTGATTAGAGTTTGATATGGCGCGAGACCAGATCGATATGACGCCGCTGCAATCGCGCGACGAGCTCGTTTCGTGGTTCGAGGAAGGCTGCAAGGACCCGTCCGAATTCCGCATGGGCACTGAGCACGAGAAGACGCCGTTTACGCTCGAGGGCCACCGTCCGGTGCCTTACGAGGGCGCGCGCGGCATCGGTGCGTTGCTCGAAGGCATGAAGCTCCTGCTCGGCTGGGAGCCGATCATGGAGAAGGGCAACATCATCGGCCTCTACGACGTCACCGGCGGCGGTGCGATCTCGCTCGAGCCCGGCGGACAGTTCGAGCTCTCCGGCGCGCCGGTCGAGAACGTGCACCAGACCCAGAGCGAGCTGATGGCGCATCTTGCACAGGTGCGCGAGATCGCAACGCCGCTCGGCATCGGCTTCCTCGGTCTCGGCATGACGCCGTCCTGGTCGCGCGCCGATATCCCGGTGATGCCCAAGGGCCGCTACAAGATCATGACCAACTACATGCCGAAGGTCGGCCAATACGGCCTCGACATGATGTACCGGACCTGCACGGTGCAGACCAATCTCGACTTCTCCTCCGAAGCCGACATGGTCAAGAAGCTGCGCGTTTCGCTCGCGCTGCAGCCGGTCGCAACCGCCTTGTTCGCCAATTCGCCGTTCACCGAAGGCAAGCCGAACGGCTTCCTGTCCTTCCGCTCCGAGATCTGGCGCGACACCGACAATGCGCGGTCGGGCATGATGCCGTGGGCATTCGAGGACGGCATGGGGTTCGAGCGCTATGTCGACTACGCGCTCGACGTGCCCATGTATTTCGTCAAGCGCGGCGAGGAATACATCGACGTGTCGGGCTCCTCGTTCCGCGCGTTCTTCGACGGCCGCAACAACAACCTACCCGGCGAGCGTCCGACGCTCTCGGATTGGGCCAACCATCTCTCGACGATCTTCCCGGAAGTGCGGCTCAAGCGCTATCTCGAGATGCGCGGCTCCGACGGCGGCCCGTGGGGCCGGTTGCCGGCGCTGCCGGCGTTCTGGGTCGGGCTGCTCTACGACGACGTCGCGCTCGATGCGGCCTGGGAGATCGTCAAGCACTGGAGCGCGCCCGAGCGTCAGGCCCTGCGCGACGACGTGACGCGCTTCGGCTTCAAGGCGCGGATCAAGAACCGTTACCTGTTCGAGATCGCCAAGGAATGCCTGGTTCTGGCCCATGCCGGCCTGCGCCGGCGCGGCCGCATCGACCAGCTCGGCCGCGACGAAACGCGGCATCTGGAGCCGCTCGACCGCATCATCGATTCCGGCCGGACGCCGGCCGAGGAAATGTTGGACAAGTTCAACGGTCCCTGGAAGGGCTCGGTGGAACCGGCCTACGCGGAATACGCGTTCTAAAGCCTGATCCGGAAAAGTGCGCAGCGGTTTTCCGAAAAGATCATGCTTAAACAACAACCTAAAGCGCGATGACGATTCATCCTAATCGCATCGCGCTTTAAGCCGGTCAGCCTCGGTCGGGGATTCAGCCGTTCATCGCCCATACAGGTTTGCGGCGATCAAATGACCGGCTGAAAAACCTGAGCGTCGTCAATAACTCGAAAGCTGTTCCGATGGGGAAGGGCCGCCTGTCCGGCGCCGTCATGGCAAAGGTCTTGGCAAAAGTCCTGGCAAGCGTCGTGGCATGCGCTGCGCTGCTTTCGCTCGCATGCGCGAGTGTGCCGGCGCGCGCCCAGACTGCGTTCGACCGGCCCGGCGGCGACTATTTCAGCACACCGGTCGCCTCGGGCGATCCCGAGGATTGCGCGCTGCTGTGCGAGCGCGACCGCCGCTGCCGCTCGTGGAGCTTCAGCTATCCCGACGTCGAAGGCGGCGCGGCGGTGTGCTGGCTGAAGAACACCGTGCCGGCGCGGGTGCCTGGAAGTTGCTGCATCTCGGGTGTGCGCGGCGCCGGCGTGATCGAGCCGCGGGTCGAGGGCGTGGAGACCTCGATCGACCGCCCCGGTGGTGATCTGCGCAATTTCGAGCTCAAGGACGGCGAGGGCGAAGAGGCCTGCAAGGCCGCCTGCACCGCCGACAACAAATGCCGCGCCTTCACCTATGCCCGCCCCGGCTACACCGGGCGCGAGGCGCGCTGCTTCCTGAAAAAGGAAATCAAGCCGCCGCGACGGAAGGCGGGATTCACGTCGGGCGTAGTGCGGTAGTGTTGGTGCTCGTGCCCCGGACGCAGGTACCGTAGGGTGGGCAAAGGCGCCCTTGCGCCGTGCCCACGATCTCTGAGATAAGGCGACAGGCGCGTGGGCACGCTCCGCTTTGCCCACCCTACGAGAGCTCACTCCGCCGCGATCACCGTGAGTTCGGGCCATAGCGCCTTCCAGCGCGCGGCTTTCAACGCGTAATTCGCCGCGGAAAAATTCGGGCCTGGATTGGGCCGCACGATCAACCCAGCGACGTCGTCAAACCCGTGCGGCGCGTAGACCTCGTAGCCATCGCCTGTGCGCATGACCCCGACCTGCGTGTTCTGCGTGAGAAAGCGGTCGATGCCTTCCCTCGAGCTTCTCAGGGGCGGATAGGGCAGGCCGTGCTTGTCGGGATACCACAGATGCACGCGCGCCTGGTTGCGGATCTCGACCTTGACGCCGAGATGCGCGAGCTGCTCGTGCAGCTTGCGGATTACCGAATCCTCCGCCTCCCACGATGTATCGGGATCGAAATAGAACGCGTCGTAGTCGGCGATGCCGTGATCGACGGCGCGGCCGGTAAGCACGTTCCATACGGTCTGCACCAGGCATCCCGAGACCAACCATGCATCCGGCAGATCGAGCCGCGCCAGCTCGTCGATGATCGCGACGTTGACGGGATTTCTCAGCGCGAGCGCGAGGAATTCGTCACGGTTCATCGCGCGATGAGGAGGCTCAATGCACGGCGGTGAAGAACCGGCCGAGCCGGAAGCCGGAGAGCCAAGTGTAAACCGGCTGGCCGCGTATGCCGAGATCCCAGGAGCCGAGCACCGCATCGGCACGGCCGATCAGATTGTCGATCGGCAACAGGCCGACGCCGCCGGACCGCAGTGGCACGCGGCTGTCGGCAGAATTGTCGCGGTTGTCGCCGAGCACGAAGAGGTGGCCGGCCGGTACCGTCACTTCCGGTGAGTTGTCGAGCGTAACGTTGTCGCGCATCTTGAAGATCAGGTGC
>NZ_PTFE01000135.1:0-16280 GCF_002936975.1 Bradyrhizobium sp. AC87j1 | reverse complement strand
GAGCGTCTCGATGCGCGGAAACTCGTTCATGAAGCGGTGCAGATAGCGCTTCAGCTCGACCGCGCTGTGCCAGGGCTGGAACGCGAAGGTGGTCTGCCACATGTACCAGAAATTGGACTCGAAGAATTTCGGCGAGAGCCAGTCGGTGATGCGGCTATCGCCGAGCGTCTCCTCCGAGGCCTCGGTGAGCCGCAGCAGCTCGAGCCGGTCGCGCGCGGAGAAACCCATATGCGAGACGTCGACCTTGAAACGGTTGCGATCGACCAGCCGCGCCTTCGAGTGCGCCGGGTTCTCCTGGTTGAATGCGATGGTCTCCTCGCGCACGCTGAGGCCGGGATGCTCGAGCGAAGGGATGCTGGAGAGCAGATCCCAGGTGCATTCATAGTGATCGGTGGTCAGCATGCGCCCGCCGCGCAGCGAATAGGCGCCATTCGCGAGCAGCGTGCCGTCGAGGCTGCCACCGACCAACGGCTGCGCCTCGTAGATCACGATGTCGCGCCCGGCCTGCTGCGCGTCGCGGATCAGGAACGCCGCGCCCGCAAGCGATCCAATACCACCGCCGACGAAATACGCCTTCATGACTTGCCTCGATTGCCGTTCGAATTCGCGAGCGACATTGCATCGCGAGGCAGCGACCGAAGTTGCGCTGGATCAACCGCGGGGAGCGGCGAAATCACGTCGACGTTATCGCCGCGGGCTTCTTCGCATACACGTGCTCGATCTCGTCCGCGAAGCGGCGTTCGAGCGCGGGCCGCTTGTTCTTCAGCGTCGGCGTGAGCAGGCCGCTCGCGATGGTCCACGGATCCAGCGTCCACCACACCGCGCGCGGCGTCGCGTAGGACGGATAGGCCTTCACGGCCGCCGCGATCCTGGCCAGCAGCGCAGCCCGTTCCGCCGCACCGCCTTGCTTGCCGCTCGCCGCCAGTCTTTCCTTCTCCTGCACCCAGGCTTTTGCATTCAGCACGACCAGCGCGGCGAGGAACGGCCGCTGCTCGCCGACCACCAGCGCCTGCTCGAACAAGGGATCGGCGAGAATCGCGGTCTCCAGATCGACCGGCGCGATTTTCTCGCCGGTGGACGTGACCAGAATGTCCTTGATGCGGCCGGTGATGGTGATACGCCCGTTCTCGATGCGGGCCTGGTCGCCGGTGTGCAGCCAGCCGTCGGCGTCCTTGACGCGGCGTGTCTCCTCCGGCTTGTGCCAATAGCCGAGCATCACGCTGGGGCCGCGCACCAGCAATTCGTCGTTCTCGCCTAACCTCACCTCGACGCCGTCGAGGACATGGCCGACCGAGTGCGGATCATTGTCCTCGATGGTGTTGACGGAGACCACCGGCGAGGTCTCCGTCATGCCGTAGCCCTGGAGCACATCCAGCCCGAGCGCGAGAAACAGACGAATGACGGGCTCTGCGATCGGCGCGCCGCCGGAGATCGCGACGCGCAGGCGGCCGCCGAGCCGCGCCAGCACCTTGTCGGCGACGAGCCGTTTGAGCAGCGGCCAGGCCAGCCGGTCCAGCAGCGACGGCACGCCATGCCGCTGCCGTGCATCGAAACGCCGCCCGCCGACGGCGATGGTGAGGTCGAGCAGCAAGCGCTCGATGTAACTTGCTGATGCGCGATGCTGCATGATCAGCGCGTAAATGCGCTCGTAGATCCGCGGCACCGAGACCAGCACCGTCGGCCGCACACGCTTCAGGTCCTCCGAGAGTTGCGGCACCGAGCGGGCATAGGCGACGCAGGCGCCGGCC
The DNA here is from genome assembly GCF_002936975.1 of Bradyrhizobium sp. AC87j1. Lineage (NCBI taxonomy): Bacteria > Pseudomonadati > Pseudomonadota > Alphaproteobacteria > Hyphomicrobiales > Nitrobacteraceae > Bradyrhizobium > Bradyrhizobium sp. AC87j1. The sequence goes on along the minus strand of NZ_PTFE01000135.1, from coordinate 14,532 downwards.
GCGATCGGATAGTAGTAGCCGCCGTTGCGCTCGAAGGTGTGCGAAAGCGGCAGGAAGGACAGGAAGACGTCGTGCGGTTCGGCGGCGATGCGATGCGCGATCGCCTTCACATTGGCGACGACATTGCCATGCGACAGCATCACGCCCTTTGGCCGCCCGGTCGTGCCCGAGGTGTAGACGATGGCGGCGAGATCGTCCGGCCGGATCACGACATCGGGCAGCGGCGCGGTCGCGCCGGGTGCTTGTGCGAGCCAGTGGTCGAGCCCGACGATGCGCGCGTCCGGCGTGATGAGCCCGCCTGCATCCGCGCAGACGACGCGCTTGAGATGGTCGAGCGGCTGGCCGGTCGCCACGATCGCCTGCCAGCGCTCCAGCGTATCGACGAACAAGAGCAGCGCGCCGGAATCGACGAGGACGTAAGCGATGCTGTCGGGGTTGTCGACGGCATGCATCGGCACCGGCACGAGGCCGCGCGACAGCGCCGCCTGGTCCATGGCGATATGCGCAATGCCGTTCGGCATCAGGATGGCGACGCGTTCGCCCGGCGCGAACTCCTCCGCGGCGAGCGCGCGCCGCCACAGCTCGAATCCCGCATCGATCTCGTGCCAGGACTGGCTGACCCAGCGCTGCGCGGTCGCATCGAAATGACGATAGGCCTCCGCCGCCGGCGTCGCCTCGACGCGCCAGCGCAGCAGTTGCGGCAGCGTCCCGATTCCGGCAAGTCCGTCCGGTTGACTCGTCAGCCCCGGCATGGCGTCCTCTCGCGTCTCATCGATTCCCAACCATTTGGTGCCTCGACACTAGGCCGGCCAGCCCTTGCCGCTTTGATCCTCAGCAAGGCGGCCATGCAAGGAGCGACCATGACGCGCGACCGCCTGTTTCTGCTGCGCCCCGGTTTCGAGGATCCGGCCTTTCCGGGGCGCCTGTTCTATTGCTGGCATTGCGCGCTGATCGAGGGCGTGCTGGCTTCATTTCCGCAGCTCGCCGAAAAGCTGGATGTCGAGCGCATCGCGTGGCCGCGCCCGCGGCAGCTGGTGATCGCACTTCTCGGCGAAGAGAACCAGTCGCTGCCGCTGCTCGTTCTGGCGGACGGAGCGACCTCGCCGCATCAGACCGGCAGTCATCACGGCCGCGCCTTCATCGCCGACAAGGACGCGATCCTCGCCGCGCTCTCCGAACGCCACGGCTTTCCCGATCCGCATCCGTAGAAAGGGGTCCCGTAGCCCGGATGGAGCGCAGCGCAATCCGGGACAATCTCGCAGAGGATAAAGCGGCCCCGGATTACGCTACGCTCCATCCGGGCTACGGGCCCGAAACGAGGGAAGATCGGCATTGCGCACCATCCCTGTCGCCTCGCATATTCGCCACCACACCCGCCCGAAAGGTCCGATCATGACCAGCCCCCTCCCCGCTCTCATCGTCGTCGACGTCCAGCGCGCGTTCGACGAATGGGAGGCGGCGGGACAGCGGCGCAACAATCCGGATGCGGTGGCGCGGATCGCCAGTCTGTTGCAGGCATTCAGAGCGCGCGGCGCGCCGATCTTTCATATCCGCCATGAAGGCACGAAGCCGAATTCATCGTTTCTGCCATCGCGTTCCGGCTACGCCGTCAAGGACGAGGCACACGAGCAGCCGGGCGAGACGGTTATCATCAAGCGCGTCAACAGCGCCTTCATCGGCACCGACCTGGAAAAGCGCCTGCGCGCGGCCGGCATCGGTACGCTCGTGATCTGCGGCGCCACCACCAATCATTGCGTGGAGACGACGACGCGGATGGCCGGCAATCTCGGTTTCGACGCGCATCTCGTGCGCGATGCGACATGGACGTTCGACCGCATCGGGCCCGACGGCGACAAGCATTCCGCCGAAGAAATCCATGCAATGACGCTGTCGAACCTCAACGGCGAGTTCGCGCGCATCGTCACCAGCGACGACGTGCTCGCCTCGTTCGCGGCCAAGTGATGGCAGCAATGCGATCAATGCGGATGATGCGACAATAAATCTCACGACGCACACTCATGCGAGCGAATCGGGCGTCGCAATCCTGCGTCGTTTCGACGCCCGCACTGGCCGGAACGCGGCGAGCGCCCATCTGTTGTCACACGACATTCAACTGGAGTGATGACACCATGAAGTATCTCATTGTCGCGATGGCGGTCGGTGCTGCGGCGCTCGCCGGCGGATCGGCGGCGAACGCGGCCAATAATTCAGGCGCGAAGCAGAACGCGCCGGCAGCCCAATCGACCGACATCAGCGCGCAGCACCGGCACCACGGCCATCGCCACCATCATCACTGGCGTCAGCATCACCACCATCACGGCTACTATCGTCCGCACCACAGGAACTACGGCTACTACCCGCGGCATCACGGCTATTACGGCGGCGGACCGTACGGGTATTACGGCGGCGGCGGTCCCTCCGTGACGTTCGGCTTCGGCGGCAGCCGCTGGTAAAAGGAAAGGCCCGCGATGCGGGCCTTTTTCTTACCCCCGCAAAATCATCCCTGCCGTCTCCTGGCCGCTCGCAAGCGCCGCTTCCACCGTGCCCATGTCACGGCCGCGATAGAGAGCTTCGCCGGAAAACAGCACCAGTCCATCGGCACGCGCGAGGATCGCTTGTGCCGCACGCGTCCGCGGCGTCGCCCAGGAATAGGCGCCGCGGGCAAAGGGATCATGCGCCCAATTGGTCGCCGCCGCCGCCACGAGCTCGCGCGCGATGTCCTCGCGCGACAGCTTGAAGATGGCCGCGAGCGAATCGAGCCCGGCATGGATCAGTCCTTGCGGATCGAGGCTTTCCAGCTCCGCCGTGCGCGGGCCGCCGAACCAGCCAGTGAGCACGGCCTGCCCGCTCGGATATTGCGTCCACCACACCGGGATGGTCCGGTCGGACAACAGGAAGGTCATGGCTGCGAGATCCTGGTGCCGCTCGCGCCACCACGGCCGCGCAAACCGCAGCACGATCTTGATGACGTTGCCGAAGCCGATGTCCTGGGTCGCAGCAAGCCTCGCGCGCGCGCTCGCCGGCAGAGCCATCTCGGGCAGCAGCGGCAGCGGCACGGTGAGGATCACGCGATCGCAGGCGTGGACATCGCCCCCGCCGCAGCGAACGGCCGCCGTGTCGCCGCCCTCCTCGATCGCCGATACCACACAGCCGAAATGGATGGTCACGCCGCATCTGCGGCAGTCGGCCGCCAGATAGTCGATCAGCGCGCCATAGCCGCCATCGATGCGCGCCTGCGGCGCGTGCCCGCCGTCCATCCATTCCTCACGCAGCGCCAGCGTCGAGGCGCGCTCGGGGTCGGCTGCGTCATAGCCCTCGACCATCCGCTCGATCGATTGGCGCATCGGCGCATAGTCATCCCCCGCGAAATGCCGGCGCAGGAATTCGGCGACGGAGAGATCGTCCTTCAAGTCCCTCAGCACGGCCTGAAGCTCCGCCTTGTGCGGATCGTCGCGATCCTCGCGCGTGAGCTTGATCCCGTCAAAGCTCCACTGTTCGCCCTCGATCTCGTGAAGGGACAGCCCGGCCTCGCGCAGCAGCCCGCGCGTGACCGGCGCCTCGCCATGGACGAATTCGGCGCCGCCCGCGGCGGGGTAGCCGAACTCGGAGACCGGCAGCGGAAGGATCCGGCCGCCGCAGCGCTCGCGCGCCTCCAGCACCGTCACCTTGCGGCCGGTCCGCGCCAGCTCGCGCGCCGCCATCAGGCCGGCCGCGCCGGCGCCGACGATGACGATATGCTCTGATGTCTCGGGCATGGCCGCGCGTTACCGGCTCGCGGCTTGCGGATCGTTCTTGATCAGATAGCGCAGCAACAGGACACCGCCGCCGAGCTCGCGCGTGCTCTCCAGCGTCATCGCGGTGATCGGCACGCGCTTGTCGCTGTCCGCCTCGGTTGAAGAGAACACGAAGGGCGCGCCCTCTGCGCCATCGATCGCGGGGCTGAGAATCAAGTTGAACTCGTCGATCAGACCGGCACGCAGGAACGCGCCATTGGCGACGCCGCCACCCTCCACCAGCAGGCGCTTCACCCCCAACTCGCGGCTGAGAATGTCCAGCGCCAGCGCCAGATCGAGCTCGGACTTGCCGGCGAAGATGTAGGATACGCCCTCGCCGCGCAGGCCCGCGAGATGCGAATCCGGCACGCTCTCGGTCAGCACGACGACGATCGGATCGCCGCCGATGTCCGAGCGCCCCCAGCCGATCTTGCCCTGCGCGTCGAGCACGATTCCATAGGTCTTGGCGTCCCGCCGCGCGAACCAGTTTTCACGCGGCAGTTTCGCGTCATTCGTCGCGGGATAGGGCTTGCCCTTGGCGAACTCCGCGCCGGTAACGCGGCCGATCACCCAGGCATCGCCGCCGAGCTCGTCATGGATCTTCTCGAACCAGTCCGTGCCCGCCCCCTTCGGGCGCCAGCGGCTGGGATGCGTGCGACCGTCGAGGCTGGAGTGCATCAGACAGATGACATAGGGCTTCATGCAAAGTCTCCGACGCCGCGCTTCACTCTGCCGGCCCATTCCCCCTCGCGCGATCGTTCACGATCACCGCGAGCGGATTGAGCTTCGGCGGTGCAACGAGCTGCAGCGTGTTGGTGTCGCGATGGTCGAACGGCGCGCCGCGCACGAACAACTCGGTCTGGATCAGATAGGTCCAGCTGCCGTCGTCGTTGAAGGTGATGTTGCAGCGGTAGGAGTCGGTGCGAAACGCCTGTTCCAGAAAGTCGTTCGAGCAGATCCCGTAGGCGGTATCGCCGCGCTTTGCGGTGACGGAGATGGTCTTGTCGTCGGGCCCGGCCTTGCCCGAAGCCAGCAGCACCTGCCCGCGTGGAATCGCCAGCGTCTGCATGATCAACCCGGTCGCGGGCTCCCACAGCCAATAGCCGACCTGGTCGTGGAAGGTGATGTCTTCCTCGGGCGTGTTGATGTGGATGTGATAGCGCAGCCCGTACAGCAGCTGCGGTCCGTTGGCCTGCGGATCGATCGGGTCCATGCGGATGCGCTCGATGAATGTCCGCCGCTCCGGCCCCTCCGCCTTCGGATTGATGTCGATGCCCTTGTCCGCCCGCCAATGCCCTGCGAGACGGCGAAGCGGGCCGAGATTGGCAAGGCCGTCGGGCGAGACGTCCTCGGGCTCGGTGAAGATGTCGGCGGGAATAGGGAGCATGGCGGCCTCGCGGGAAAGTTGCGGAGGCAGCAATAGCATGGCGGCGAGAACCTGGCGCGTGCTCAGGCCTCACAATCGCGAATGGACACCGGCGTTGTGCGCGGGACGATTGTCGGGCTTTTCGACAAGACGACGAAGCCGAACCCGCTCGGTTCGGCTCCGCCGCCGGGACGTTTAGTGGCGATGATCGCGGACCTCGGGCTGCGTGCGGTGGTCCCTGACGATGGCCTGATTGCGATGGTCGCGCACGATGGGCGGGTCGCGATGATCGCGGACGATGGTCAGCGCGCTCGCGGGCGTCACCGCGCTTGCCAAGGTGATCGCTGCGAAGGCCACAAGGATGGTATTGCGCATAAGTCTTGTCCTCTTCCCGGTGGATCACTGCGAGCCACCTGACGCCAAGCTAGATCGACCTGTGAGAATGATATGTGTCGTCAATCACGCGGCGACGATCGGGACGCAGGCGATCACGCGTCATCCGCAGCACGAAGCGCATGGCGGCTTGTCCGTCGAGCTCCTCTGCGAAGGACAGACGCGCGACACGATCTTCGCGACGCTCGGCGTGTCCGTCAGCACCGTGAAGAGCCACCTCGCTGACGTTTCCGGTGTCACCGGAGACCGCCCTCAAGCCGCTTCCGACACCGATTTCGCACGCTCTTCGAGCACGCCGATCGTTGAGACCAGATTGTCGCGCCGCGCTCGAAGGTTCAGTGCAAGCAGCGGATATGTCGGCTGAAGCACGTCGAACACGCCGGCTTTGGCTTCCTCCTCGAGAATGTCGGTATTCAACAGCCGAACGCGCCACCACAAATCGGCGATCAACGCATCGAGCCGGAGTTCGCCGGCAGTACCAGAACGGGACATTTCTTGCATCGCATGCCTCAACCTGAAACGGGCCTCCCTGCCGAGGCCCGGCTTTGGTCATGACTGAGCAAGCAGAATGCCAGGATCGGCGGGTGCGATTTGGCTCGGGAATTGGCTCCGCGCGGTGCGGTCCTTCGGCTCTCAGCGGAAGCGTGCCAGGGGACCACCAGGTCTTGCCCCCTTCCAAGCTATTGATAGGGAGGCTTCACCTGCTCAGCTTTCCTGCTCCTGGGCGGCGGGCGATGATGACAAACGCCGGAGGCATTCAGCTCACGCCGCCCGCCGTTTCCGTCGCGCCGGGAGGCCTTGCCACGGGAGGTCGGCGAGCGGCACGGGCTTGCTGAAGTGAAATCCCTGGCCGAGCGGAATGCCGAGTGACTGGAGCCGTTTGACCTGCTCGGAGGACTCGACCCCCTCGGCGACGATCGAGAGCTTCAACGTCTTCGCGAGCTGCACGATGGACTTCAGCACGGCGACGGTCTCGCAGCGATCGATCCTGTCGATGAACGATTTGTCGATCTTGACCTTGTCGAAAGGAAAGGCCGTCAAATAGGACAAAGACGAGTATCCGACACCGAAATCGTCGAGGGCAATGGAGACGCCGAGCGCCTTGAGGCGCTGCAGCGTCTTGAGGTTCTCCTCGGTGTCGGCGAGAAATACGCTCTCGGTGATCTCGAGCTCGAGCCGGGTTTGCGGAAGGCCGCTCTGCGCCAACGCAAACGTCACGCTGTCGGCGAGATTGGTGCCGGCAAATTGCAGGGCAGAGAGATTGACGGCGACCTTAACGTCGGCCGGCATGCTCATCGCATCGCGACAGGCCCGGGCAAGCACCTGATTGCCGAGCTCGACGATCAAGCCCCCCGCCTCCGCAACCGCAATGAACTCAGCCGGAGGAATGTAGCCCCTGGTGCCGTGATGCCAGCGCGCCAGGGCTTCGACCGATTTTACCCGGCCGGTGCCGAGCTCGATCACGGGCTGATAAAATACCTCCAGCTCCTCGCGCCAGATCGCTTCGCGCAGCTCGATCTCGAGCACGTTGCGCTGGTCCGCTTCCGCCTTGAGCTCCGCTGAATAGAGGTGGAAGCAGCTTCGGCCGGCATTCTTCGACCTGTAGAGCGCAAGATCGGCGTTGCGAAGGATCTCATCGACCCGCGTGCCGTGCTCGGGCACGAGCGCAAGGCCAATGCTACAGCCGATCACGACGGGATGGCCATCGATGTGATAGGGCTCGGCAATGGCCTGGACCAGCCGCTCGGCCAGGCTTGCAGCGCCGTCGCGCATCGCGGCCACGATCACGGCAAACTCGTCGCCGCCAATTCGCGCCGCCGTATCGGCATCACGAATCTGCGCCTTGATCCGGTCGGCAACCTGCTTCAGCAACGCGTCGCCGCATTGATGGCCGAGCGCATCATTGACGGACTTGAACTTGTCGAGATCGAGCAGGAGTACGGCGAACCCAGGCTCCAGCCGGCGCGAGCTGGCCAGCGCCTCGTCGATGCGCTCCTTGAATAGGTTGCGGTTGGCAAGGCCGGTCAGGCTGTCGTAATGCGCCAGCCGCTCGATGCGGTCCGCCGACGCCTTGCGCTCGGTGATGTCCTCATGAGTAGCGACCCAGCCGCCACCCTCGCGCCGGCCGTAGGAGATGTAGACGACCCGTCCATCGGGAAACTGCACGGTGTTCGAGATCTGCTCCGACCGGGCGAGCCGGTTCTTCAAATCGACGAGATAGGCCTCGACGTCGAGCACGGCGGTCTGTTTTGCGAATATATCCCGGAAATGCATGCCGATCCGAATGTCTTCCGGCAGGAGGCCATAGAGTTCGAGCCATTGCGGGTTGAATGCGATCAGACGGTCACGGCCATCGAACATGCTCAAGCCCTGGGGAAGGTTCCTGAGCGCATCCTCGAACTTGCTGGCAAAATCGCGCCGCTCGCGGTGAGCGCGATCCAGCGCCTGCTGCCGTCGCCAATGGAATGTCGTCGCGGCGAGGATAACGAACGTCAGCAGCAGCGCGCCGCCGAGATAGACCTTCTGCCTGACGGCGGAGCGGGAATAAATCTCCTGCTCCGAAATGCCGACGGTGAAGATGAGCGGAAACGCGCGCGACCTGCGCGCCGTGATCAGCCGGTCGCTGCGGTTCGGTCGGTTCTCGTTCCAATATTGCACATAGAAGCCGTCACCGAGCTCGCCCTCGACGCGGCTGGGTGTGCGTTGTCCCAGCACGGAGCCCTGGTCCACGCCCCGGGCGGCGAGCACGACGTAATTGGCATTTCTGAGCACCAGCGTTCCTCCGACGCCGAGCTTTGCCGTATCGTAGAACCTGCCGACTACGTCGACGCTGATCGAGCCGACGATCACCCCGGCCGGATTCCCCTCGAGGTCGAACAACTTTCTTGCGAGCTGTATCGTCCATTTGTTCGAGGCCCGTCCCAGCACCGGCTTGGCGACGTAGAGGCGATCGTCGGCTTGCGCCATGACATTGATGAAGTGCTCGCGATCGCCAAGATAAAGCGGCGGGCCGGAATAGCCCGCAGTCGTCTCGATCATGTATCCGCCCGATCCGATCAATGCGAGCTGAACCACGTCGCCGGTCGCAATGCGGGCCTTGTCCGACCATGACTTCAAGCTGAAGGTGAGCGGATCCTGGGCGTAGAGCGCTCGTACCACCAGCAATGACTGATCGACGCGCTCGAAGATGCGTTCGGTGTTTTCCTCGAACAGTTCGGCGACGCTGTCGCCGTGCGACCGCGCCTGCACGACCGCATCCATCCGCTCCGACGCGGTGATTGCGAAATAGCCGATCCAGACCAGGGGCAGAAAGAACAATGCGATCTGCAGCGGACCATTCCGCAGGATCGTTCTTCCGGCTTTGCGGACTGCCCCTGCGGGAATCACGACGCGCACCCCCGCTTCGGCCGCCAGGGCAGAACTGCGCTCGCCCGCAGTATTGGCATCGCCTTGTCTCCGCCTCGACTGCACAGGGACACCCGCGGCCGACAGCGGCGCGCGGGTGCTGTTCATAGCGCAAAGGTAGCTGAAACAGCCTTAAGTTTTTGTTTGGGCAAAGCTCAATTCTTCAGCTTCAAGCATCCGTATCATCACGGAGGTCGGCTGGCCTTGAGCAATCAGGTACATGGGCATGTCGAAAGCTGCACATATTTAGCCGCCTTTGGACCGGCTTTTCAGATTGCGCGCGCAAGAACGATCGCGCCGGACAGGATGAGGACCCCGCCTGCCGCATAGCTCAATCTTCGGCCGAACGGCAGCAGCTTCTCGCCGGCGACATAGAGCGCGATGCCGATGATCCAGGCCAGGTTCATCACGCCGCCGACGAACAGCAATACCATCAGAAACCAGCAGCAGCCGACGCAGTAGCTGCCGTGGCGAAATCCCATTCGCAATGCGCCGCGCGTGCCGGGCCGCCAATGTCGGCTGAGAAACAACAGCGGGCTCTCGCAGTAGCGCAGGCACGCCTGTTTGAGAGGCGTGAACTGATAAACCCCTGCTGCAATCAGAACGCCGCCGCCCAGAATCGCGCTGGTGCTTGCCATCGCCATCGACAGCAATCCGAAGCGTTCGAACGCTCCTTGCACCAGGACCGCGGCGAGACTGAACCCCGCCCACGTCACGAGATAGCCGGCGAGAAAGATCCAGGCATCGATTGCGGCGCGGGAGGCAGTCTCCTGCTTGCGCTTGACGGTCGCATACAAGAGAACGGTGGGCACCGCGCTCGGCGCCATCATCGCGACCATCATCACCCACCACATCACGAACAGCAGCACGCCATAGAATGGCGTCCACGGCATCGGCGCCATGTCCGGCATGTCGGTCATCATCTCGGTGTCCATGCCGGCGCCCGCGGCGAGATAGGCCCAGGCGAGCGCCACCACTGCGGCAGTCCCGATCGCGACGATCAGCCGGTCGCGGTGGAGCAGGTGTTCCAGTATCGAGCGCCCCTGCATCGACTTGTCCATAGCGATGAGGAGCTGACACCGAGGTTTTGTGTCGGTGTCAGCGCTGCATCATGCCGCTACGCCATCGGGCGTCTGCACGACATTGGCGAGCGAGCTATGCGTACCCTGGGTCTCGAACGGGATCGCGCCGGTCGAGCGGATGTTGGCGGATGCGACCTCGGCCGACCGATGTTCGAACCCCTCGGGCATGACCACCTGGATGCGGTGCGGATCACCGGTCACCGGATTCTTGATCGGCTCGACATCGGTCTCGAGCACGCCCCTGGCGACGAGTTTTGCGACGCGTCCTTCTTTGTCGAAGGAAAACTCGAACGGCGCAAACACCGGATCGTGGATCTTGGTCACGATCATGCTGACGATCTGGAAAAGCGTGCCTTCGGCCGAATGCTTGCCGGAAAAGATATCGAACAACGCCTGACGCTGCTCCGCCGTGGCGCGCTCGTCGATGATGGGCTGGATTGTCCCGTTGCCCTCGTGCAGCGGCCCAGGGAAATCGACCGTGATCGCAAAGCAGAGACCATCGAGCCTGGTCCCTTCGAAATGTCCTTTGGCGATCCGCATGGCGACCAATCCCTTGCAATAGCCTTGGGTCGGCCGTGCGTTGAAATCGCAGGGGCAGCCAAACGCGCAGGTGCAGTTCTTCATCCATTCGCCTTCGAGACGCCAGTCCGATGCAGCCATGGCACATCTCCCAATGTGAGCGGGGACGCGGCAGCCGTTGACGATTTGTTCAGCGTTCTTGTCGAGGCAAAGCGAAAGGGCGCGAGCGGGATCGAGGTCCGATCAGAAGGCCGGCATCGCAGAAAAAGTATGGTGGCGAGCTGCCGTTTACCGTCCAAGGATCATATCAGCGGCCGCCGGCCACGTATAGCGAACGAGGGTAGTGCCTCAGGAGCAGCCACACCTCGGGGATGTCCGACGTCAGGGGAATGGTGCCCAGGGAGGGAATCATACGCAACCACCGACACGACGAACCGCTGTTTGTCCTTAGTATGGTGGCGTGAGCGCTTGGCACGGTAGCGGAGGCCCACTGAAGGCGGTTGCAGAAGATTCAAGGACGCCGCGCATAATGGCGCTCACCGGGGAGTATCTTTTCGCTTGCCGGGAATGTCTATTCAAGGGCGAGGTCAAGGTCTTCGTCGCGCATGGTGACGCCTCGCGGTCGCCTTGGCTGCGCAAAAAACGCAAAAAAAGCGGCTATGGATCAAATACTGCACTGGCGCCGGGTTTCGTTCCTTACCCAACGCGGCAGCGTGGATTTAGGTCAGGGTCCTTGCCGCGCAATACACTTAGCCCCCTTGAAACGAAATCCGATCTTTCTAATTCATCCCTCGCCACGGTGACGTGGCGCCGGATGCCATACGGGTCCGGCCAACGCCAACGGGAACTCCCCGGGGGTACTTGTATCCATGTTGCTCAAAGGAGGATGTGGCTATGAGAGCCTATGATCTAAACGACCTCTGGCGCTCGACCGTCGGGTTCGACCGCCTTTTCGACCTGGTCAACGGCGCGATGAACGACAGCGATAGCTATCCGCTGTATGACATCAAGCGCATCGGCGAGGACAGTTACGAAATCTCGCTGGCACTGGCCGGCTTCGCTCCTGATGAGATCACCGTCACCGCCGAGCGGAACATGCTCACGGTGGAAGGCCGCAAGGCCGACAAGGTTGATCACGACTATCTTTATCAGGGCATCTCGCTGCGGCCGTTCCGCCGCGTGTTCAACCTGGCCGAATTCGTCCAGGTGAAGGATGCGCATTTCGAGAACGGCATGCTCAGGATCGTCCTGGTGCGGGAGCTGCCGGAAGCGATGAAACCGCGTCGCATCGCGATCGACGTTGCCGGCAACGACAACCGGAAGATCGAGAAGAGCGCGGCCTGACGACTGGCTCGTCAAGCTGCGGCAGCGCAGGCCGTCGGCCGATGCCGCGCGCGGCTTGGCGTGCCTTGGGAATGGAACAGTCGAGAAAAAATGAAAGGAGTATGACATGGCACTTCGCGATCTCATGCCGTGGAACAACGGCTCTCGTGAGTTGGGCTCCTACCGCGGTGAGGGCAACCCTTTCCTGTCACTGCACCGCGAAATGAACCGGCTCTTCGATGACGCATTTCGGTCCTTCGATGTCGCCCCGTTCGGATCGGCTCACGCAATGGGCTGGCCGAATGTCGAGGTGAGCGAGACCGACAAGGAAGTCAAGGTGACGGCCGAGCTTCCCGGTCTCGAGCAGAAGGACGTCGCGGTCGAACTCGCCAACGGCATGCTGACCATCAGCGGCGAGAAGAAGAGCGAGACCGAAGACAAGGAGCGTCGCTTCAGCGAACGCTATTACGGGCGTTTCGAGCGGCGCATCCCTGTCGACGAAATCGAGACTGACAAGGTTGACGCGTCGTTCCACAACGGCGTTCTGACGGTCAAGCTTCCGAAGTCGCCGACAGCAAAGGAAAAAGTGAAGAAGATTGCGATCAAGAGCAACTAAGGCTGGTTGGGCGGGAGCAGCCCGCTGCTCCCGCCCGCCGCCTTTTACCCGATGGAGGCTCCGATGAACGTGCTTCATTCAGCCTTTTTGAACTCAACCTCGCTGTCGCATGACGCGGCCCGGCCCGTCACCCGATCGATTTTTCCCCGCGACGCGCACGCGCTGATCTACCGACCGGCTCGTTCGCCGATGACCTCGGCCCCTTTGCGCCGGCGGGAGTGGAAGCTGCGATTCGAGCGCCGCTCGCCGCTGCGGATCGAACCCCTGATGGGCTGGACCGAGGATGACGATCCCCTGGCGCAGGTCGAACTCTCGTTTCCGTCGGCGAAATCGGCGATCGCCTACGCCAACCGGCAGGGCCTGTCTTATACCATGCTGGGATCACCCGGGCGGGATCCAGAACTTCGGGCGATCCCACACGATCCTGCCAAGCGCCCCATCGACACAGCGGCGCATCGCGATGCAACAGCCACGCCGACTCGATCGCAAGAGGCGGCGTGAATGTTTGGCCGGAGTGATTTGAGATGACCAGCAAAACCCGCTTCAACATCGGCTACACGATCGCCGCCCTGCTCGGCATTCTGCTGATCCAGTACTTCGTCGCCACGGCAAGCCAGGTGGCGCCGATTCCCTACAGCCAGTTCAAGCAACTGCTGCGCGAGAGCAAGATCGAAAGCGTCGGCGTCTCCGACCGCTTCCTGCAAGGCACGCTGAAGGAGCCGCTGCCGGGCGGTCAGAAGCAATTCGTCACCACGCGGGTCGACCCGGAATTCGCCGGCGAGCTCGAAAAGTACGGCGTCCGATTCACCGGCCAGATCGAGAGCACGTTCCTGCGCGATTTGCTGTCCTGGGTGATGCCGGTGCTCCTGTTCTTCGGGCTGTGGTGGTACATCGGCAAGCGCCTTGCCGAGGGCCAGGGGCTTGGCGGCGGGTTGATGGCGATCGGCAAGAGCAAGGCCAAGATCTATGTCGAGTCGGATACGGGCGTGACCTTCGCCGACGTCGCCGGCGTCGATGAGGCGAAGGACGAACTGTGCGAAATCGTCGACTTCCTCAGGAATCCAAAGGAATATGGCCGGCTTGGCGGACGCATGCCGAAGGGCGTTCTGCTGGTGGGACCGCCGGGAACCGGCAAGACGCTGCTGGCCAAGGCCGTCGCCGGCCAAGCCAAGGTTCCGTTCTTCTCGATCTCCGGATCGGAATTCGTCGAGATGTTCGTGGGCGTCGGCGCGGCAAGGGTGCGCGACCTGTTCCAGCAGGCACGCGAAAAAGCCCCCGCCATCATCTTCATCGACGAACTCGACGCGCTCGGCCGGGCACGCGGCATCGGCCCGTTCGCCGGCGGACACGACGAGAAGGAGCAGACACTCAATCAGCTGCTGGTCGAACTCGATGGCTTCGACTCGCGTTCCGGCCTCGTCATTCTCGCGGCCACGAACCGGCCGGAAATCCTGGATCCCGCGCTGTTGCGCGCCGGCCGCTTCGACCGTCAGGTGCTGGTCGACCGACCCGACAAGAAGCGGCGCATCGAAATCCTCAAGGTGCACATGAAGAAGGTGCAGCTGGCCCCGGACGTCGATGCCGAAGCGGTCGCATCTCTGACGCCCGGGTTTACCGGAGCCGACCTTGCCAACCTCGTCAACGAAGCGGCGCTGCTGGCGACCCGACGCGGCGCCGAGGCGGTCGCAATGACCGATTTCAGCAACGCGGTGGAACGCATCGTCGCGGGACTGGAAAAGCGCAACCGCCTGCTCAATGCCAGGGAGCGTGAGATCGTGGCCCATCACGAGATGGGGCATGCGCTGGTGGCGCTGTCACTGCCGGGCGTCGATCCCGTGCACAAGGTGTCGATCATTCCGCGCGGCGTCGGCGCGCTCGGCTACACCATCCAGCGCCCGATCGAGGACCGTTTCCTGATGACCAAAGAGGAGCTGGAGAACAAGATGGCGGTGCTGCTTGGCGGCCGCGCGGCCGAATTGATCGTATTCGGCCATCTCTCGACCGGTGCCGCAGACGACCTCCGCCGCGTCACTGACATCGCGCGCAGCATGGTAA